>JAGVLR010000116.1 GCA_020054175.1 Candidatus Dadabacteria bacterium | reverse complement strand
CCAGTCCAGGTCCTGCGCGATGGGAAACTCGAATCCGAGCTTCTTTGCAGTTTTCAGAACTAGATCGTTATTCTTCGCCCTTTCGGATTTGGGGTGATGTATGCCGATAACTATGAATCCCTCGCCCCTGTATTTGTCGTAGAGCTCGACGAGAGACGGCGCAGTGTTTTCGCAAAAGGGGCAGTCGACGAGCCAGAAACGTATGAGAACGACCTTTCCCCTGAGGTCTTCGATGCCAAGGGGTTTTGAGTTGAGCCAGGTGAGCCCGGAAAAACCGGGGGCCGGCTTGCCTATAAGCTCGGCGCCTTCCGCGGGCTGCCATTGCTCTCTCCCACTCGCACCCCGAGCTTCGCAAAACGAGTGAACCGACAGCAGGGCGAGCGCGAGCATAAGCGCTGAACAGAGACTCTTGTAATATGTGAAATTCAACATGGCCAATACTAAATTATACATGCCGGCTCCGGTGTCTTCTCTCGACTTTCATGCAGTGCATATTCGATGTTGCGGCAAAACAATATCAGCCATAGAATTAGGAAAAGCGCCCCAGGCGGGCGCCCGACATAATGGCCGATAAGGGTAACATGTGGCTCGCTTGCGCAGAAGGAGACGCGGATTCTCCAAGAAGCTTACTCACCCCACTACTACACCCAGCTATTCCTGCACCCTCCGGCAAATATAAAAATATGATGCCAGACGGCGTATATGAGTAAATCTTACACAGGGCGGCCCAAGGAACCGGATGCCTCATCGGGACGGGTAACGGGGAAGAAGGCTTCCAGAAAAGAATACGGAACGGATAAGGACCTTTCCTATAAGTCCTTTTACGAATTCAGCTCGTTCATGTATTTCACCATAGACAGCAGCGGAATAATCGTAGCCGCTAACTCGACGAGCGTATCCAGCCTCGGCTTTTCCGAAGCCGAGCTGGCAGGTAGACCGATCCTCGAATTATTCCATCCCGACGACAGGGAAAGCGTAGCCGGGAAGCTTAAGATCTCTCTTGAGAAGCCCGGCAGCGAATACGTGTGGGAGGCGCGAAAGGTCAGAAAGGACGGAAGCGTTTTATGGGTGAGGGAAAATGCAAAGACCGTCCTGACCGATAGCGGAGAGATACTCACGAAAATCGCGTGTGAAGACATATCCGAGCAAAAGCTGGCCCTTTCCATGCTGAACATGGAAAAGAAGGTGTTCGAGACCATTGCCGGCAACGCCCCGCTTTACAGAACACTGGAGCTGATCTGCAGGGAGATTGAAGACCTGACAAGCGGCATGCTCTGCTCGTTTCTCATACTGGACGAGAGTGGAAAGCGTCTCAGGCACGGTGCAGCCCCGAGCCTCCCGGAAGAATATGTGAGGGCCATCGACGGCGTCGAGATTGGCCCATCCGTCGGCTCGTGCGGGACGGCGGCATATAACAAAAAACCTGTTATCGTGACCGACATAGAGACGGATCCGCTCTGGAACGACTACAAGGAGCTGCCGCTAAGATATTCGCTGAAGGCGTGCTGGTCCATACCGCTCATCTCCTCCGAGGACAAGGTGCTCGGGACTTTCGCGATGTACTACAAGGAGCCGCGGCCGCCTGCTGCAGATGAGCTCGTATTGGTCGATACTGCTGTAAGGCTCGCGATAATAGCCATCGAGAGAACCAGCGCCCGGGAAATGGCGACCCATTTCGCAGAGATACTCGAAGAAGCGATAAACGAAATTTATATCTTCGACGCCGGGACATTCAGGTTTCTTCAGGTCAACAAGGGCGCCAGGGACAACCTCGGCTACTCGCTCGAGGAATTGAGAGAAACGACGCCCGAAGATCTGAACCCGGAACTTACGCCGGATTTTTTCAGGAACCTGGAGCCGCTCGTTTACGGACACAAGGATAAGACAAGGTTTACGTCCTTTCACAAGCGGAAGGACGGTTCCACTTATCCTGTAGAAACGTATATCCAGATGTCTAACTACAAGGGACTCCGGGTATTCGTTTCGAACGTCATCGACATGACCGACCTAAAGAAGACGGAGGAGGAGCTAAAGCAGAACGTCGAGCAGCTCTCGAAAAAGAGCAGGTATGAATCGATCATAAGGGCCGTGACGGAGAGCGTGCACAGGTCGCTAGATATTGGAGAGGTATTCGATAACGCCGTCGACGCGCTCAACAGGAATGTTGAAGGAGCGATCAACGTTGTCATTTTCATGGTGGAAGGCACGGACGCCGTGATGAAGGCTAACAGGGGCCATGCCGACTGGTATGTGAAGAGGGTGAAGAGAATTCCCTATCCCATTGGCGCCACCTGGAAGACCATAATCGACAGAAAGGCCAGGTACGTGCCGGATACGGACATCGACGACGCGATTGGACCCGCGGGGCGGCAGTTCGGAACCAAGAGTTATCTGTCCATGCCAATATGGTCTGACAACGAGATCGTCGGATGCATACACATACACTCGGAAGTAAAGGACGCCTTTTCGGTGGAAGACCTCGACATGCTTCAGATCGTGGCGAGGCAGCTCGAAGTGGCGATAAATAACGCGAAGCAGGCCGAAGCGCTCAGAAAATCCGAGGAGGATATAAAGCAGAAGCTAAACGAGCTCTCGAAGAAAAAGAAATACGAAGAGATATTGAGCGCTATAACGAGGAGCGTCCACAGCTCGATAGACATTGTTGAGGTAATGGAGAATGCCGTCGATACCATGCAGCGCAGCATCGAGGGAACGGATTTCATATCCATTTATTTCGCCGAGGGAAATGAAGCGGTGATAAAGGCCCACTGCGGCTACCCGGAGTGGTTTACAACAAAGATGAGCAGAATCCCCCACCCCCTGGGTTTCACCTGGAAGACGATAATCGAGGGGAAGCAGATATATTGTCCCGACATCGAGAACGACTCCATAATCGGGGCCGCGGGAAGGGAAGCCGGAACGAAGAGCTACGCCTCGATGCCTATTAAATACATGGGGGATACGATTGGGTGCATAAATATAAATTCCCTCAGGAAAAACGCCTTCGACGAGGATGAGCTCAATCTTCTTAAGCTCATAGCCTCACAGATCGAAATTGCCGTTAACAACGCGAGGCAGGCGGAGGCGCTGAAGGAATCCGAGGAAAGGTACAGGACACTCTTCGAGCAGACCCCAGTCGGCGTATACACGTACGACAAGAACCTTATAATCACCCACACGAACAAGCGTCATGCCCAGATAATGAAATCTTCGAGTGAGAAGATAATCGGCCTCGACATAAATAACCTCGCGGATCCGTCGTTTAACGAGATACACGAGAGGGCCGTACGCGGGGAAAGCTCAAGCCGGGAGGGTTTTTACAGGTCCACGACAGGGGATGCCGCTCTTTACATACTGGTTTCCACTGCCCCGCTCCGGGACGCGTCCGGAAACATAATCGGCGGGATGTCCGTCGTCGAGGACATGACCGAGCGGAAAAAGGCCGAAATCGCTTTCCTTCAGTCGCAGCGGAGGTATGAGAAGCTGGTAAACACCGTCGAGGGCGTAGTATGGGAGGCGGAGCCGGAAGATTTCAAATTCACCTTTGTGAGCAAGCAGGTGGAACGTATATTCGGATACACGGCGGAGGAATGGCTCGAGGACGAAAAATTCTGGACCGGGAAGCTCCATCCCGAGGACCGTGAAAGGGTGGTCGACTACTGCAAAACATCAACGGAATTACAGAAAGATCACGTAATCGAGTACAGGATGATCGCGGCCGACGGAAGGATTGTATGGATGAGGGACATCGTCAGCGTAGTAGTGGAGGACGGAAATACCGTCGGGCTTAAGGGCATAATGATAGATATTACCGACCTTAAAAAAGCCGAAGACATGCTGCTCGAAAGCGCGGAGAGGTATAGAACCCTCGTCGAGAATAACTACGACATAATCATGGAATCCAGCGAGGACGGAAAGTTCCTCTATCTGAGCCCGAATTTCAGGGAATCGCTGGGTTACAATCCGGACGAGCTCATCGGGAAGAGCATATTCGCAAACGTGCATTCGGACGACACTCCGAACGTGATGAGAGAGTTCACAAAAATCGTTACGACGCGCTCGCCCGGAAAGACCGTCTTCAGACACAGGCACAGGAACGGGACGTGGAGATGGCTCGAAAGCTCGGGCAGGTCGTTCGAAACCGCCGCCGGGGAGCTCAGGTACGTTGGCATACTAAGGGACATAACCGACAGGAAGAGGTATGAGGAGGAGCTTTTCAAGTCGGAGAAGCTGGAATCCCTGGGAGTGCTCGCGGGCGGGATAGCGCACGACTTCAACAATCTTCTTACGGTCATTCTTGGCAACATATCGGTTTCGAAGATGACACTCACGCCGCGTGACAAGATATACACGAGGCTGACCGAAGCCGAGAATGCGTCGTTCAGAGCGCGGGACCTCACTTCGCAGCTCCTGACGTTCTCCAAGGGCGGGGCGCCGGTTAAGGAATATGTGCATACGCTGGGAGACCTTATAAAAGACACGGCTTCGTTCGCCGTGAGCGGCTCGAAGGTGAAATGCGAATTCGACGTTGCGGACGACCTCTGGCCGGCGGAAGTGGACGGAGGGCAGATAAGCCAGGTTATTCATAATCTCGTTATAAATTCGGATCAGGCGATGCCGGACGGGGGCGTTATAAATGTGAGCGCGGAGAATACGACCGGTAAAGGACGTGACGGAGATCCGGACGGGAAGTACATAAGAATAACGATTAGGGACAAGGGGATCGGCATGACAGGGGAGCTTATAGAGAAGATATTCGATCCCTACTTCACGACCAAGCAGAAGGGTAGCGGCCTCGGGCTCGCGACCGTGTATTCGATAGTGAGGAACCACGACGGAACGATAGAGGTTGAATCCGAGATAGGCGTGGGAACGAGGTTCGATATATACCTTCCGGCGGCTATCGGGAAAATCACGCGTCAGGCAGGCGGAAGCGACGTCAAGAAGGGGGAGGGAAGAATCCTACTTATGGACGACGAGGAGACAGTGAGGCAGGTGGCCGGCGAAATGATGAGGCGGCTCGGATATAGTGTCGACGACGTGGCCGACGGGCAGGAGGCCATAAAGAAGTATGTAGAGGCGAAAGAGACTGGCGAGCCCTTCGACGCCGTGATGTTCGATCTTACCGTGCCGGGCGGAATGGGCGGGAAGGAGGCTTTCGGAAAGCTGCTCGAGATGGACCCAGGCGTGAAAGCGATAGTTTCGAGCGGCTACTCGAACGATCCTGTTATGGCGAAATACGACAAGTACGGATTTAAAGGTGTGGTTACAAAGCCTTACAGCATTGAGGAATTGGGCAGGGTGCTTTACGACGTTCTCAGCGGGGAGAGCTGATCTCAATCATCCCCGGGAAGACCTCGGCTGACGGCGATTTAGCCTGGCTGCGAGGGCCTTCGATCCCGGCATTTCCATCCCACGGTTGAATATGCTCCTTTTTCCTATATACTAGCTCTTTTCCGACGTAAGGGGCGTCAGTTCTCAGCTCAATTTTTATGGAACCCAAATACATAAGAAATTTTTCTATCATTGCGCACGTGGACCACGGAAAATCCACGCTTGCGGACAGGCTTCTCGAATTCACGGGCACTCTGTCCGAGCGGGAAAAGACCGAGCAGTTCCTCGACAAGATGGACCTCGAAAGAGAAAGGGGTATAACGATAAAGGCGCAGGCCGTGAGGATACATTACACGGCTGACGACGGTATAAATTACGAGTTCAACCTCATAGACACCCCCGGGCACGTGGACTTCAGCTACGAAGTCTCGCGAAGCCTCATGGCGTGCGAGGGTGCGCTTCTAGTCGTCGACGCCTCGCAGGGCGTCGAGGCGCAGACTGTCGCGAACGCATACATGGCCTCTGATTCCGGGCTCGAACTCATACCCGTCATAAACAAGATTGACTTGCCTTCGGCCGACCCGGACAGGGTTAAAAAAGAAATAGAGGACGTTATAGGAATAAGCGCCGAGGACGCGGTACTCGCGAGCGCAAAGGTCGGCACGGGAACGAAAGATATACTCGAAGCGATAGTTAAGCGCATATCCCCCCCGCCCGACAATTCCGGCCTGCCGCTGAAGGCCCTAATATTCGACAGCTGGTTCGATTCGTACCAGGGTGTCGTGATGCTGATAAGGGTCTACGAAGGCAAGCTTGAGCTCGGCGACCAGATCAAGTTTATGTCTACGGGGAAATCCTTTGAAGTCAGGAAACTGGGTGTGTTTTCCGCCATGGCCGTCGAGGTGGGGGAGCTGGGGACGGGAGAGGTCGGATTCATCTCGGCATCGATAAAGGACATAAGCGAAGCCAAAGTAGGAGACACTATCACCAATACTGCGAGGCCTACGGACAAGCCCCTCGCGGGGTTCAGGGTCATGAAGCCGATGGTATTCAGCGGTCTTTACCCGAT
>JAGVLR010000098.1 GCA_020054175.1 Candidatus Dadabacteria bacterium | reverse complement strand
CCGTGCGCGACATTATCCTCCTGCTTGTAGATGCTCTTGTTCTTCCCGTCGATGCCGTAGCGCTGTCCCCATGCGCCCTCAGGCGAGGCCGCGTCCTTAATGAAGCGGGCCATGGATTCGAGCATGTCGTAGGCCTGCCCCGCGCTGTCGTAGTGATGGAGAGAACCGGCGATCCTCCTCAAGAGCGCCGCCGAGGCGCTCGAGTCCCTCGGGTAAATGTAGGGATAACGCGAGCGGGGTGGGGATGCGAGAAGAAGCTTCCCGTATTTCTCCGTTTCTATCATGCACCCGGAGATTATTGATATGTGGCTGGATATGGTGTCGTTGAGCTCTGTGAGCTCCTTGGTCGAATAGAGCATTTGGGCTTCTCCTCCGGCCTTGGCGCTGGCTGAATTATTTTGGTGTAAACACTGATTGTAATCGACCGGGGCGCTTTTTTAAAGGGCGGAACCTTACTGGAGTCGACGGCAGGCAGCTCGAAAAGATAATGCAAAGGCCCTGCTTCCGCCCTGTAAACCCCTGTTTACGTGCAAGTCCGCCTTTCCGGGTGTGCTTTTTCAGGCTGCCGTATTCTCCGGACGTGCGCCGGAATTATTCCTTGCCTCCGGAATTTTGATGGCTATATTATTTCATTATGCAATTTCTTTAGCACCCAGGAGGCATTTCATGAAGCGGTATGTCGCACTTTTTCTAATATTCCCTCTTTTAGTATTGGCGCTCTCGACAGGCTGTGAAAGAACGGCGGAGAAAAGCGCCCCAGAAGGCTCCGCTCCCCGCGCTGAAAAAGAGACGCAGCCCGAGAAGCCCGCGGCCGCGCCGGTCCCGCAGTCGGCAAAGGATACGGCCGAAGCCGTAAAAGACCTTCCGGTCGCCGGGTTCCAGTCCTTCGCGGACCTCGTCGAAATATTGAAGCCGTCGGTCGTAAATATCAGCACGACGAGCGTTGTGAAGCAAAGGGGTTTCGGGCAAGGGCAGAGGCGCTCCCCGTTCGGCGGTCCCAACGATCCCTTCCAGGACTTTTTCGACAAATTCTTCCAGGGCCAGCCCCAGCAGCAACAGGAATTCCAGCGGCAGGGCCTGGGTTCGGGGTTCATCATAAGCGAGGACGGTTACGTTGTTACCAATAACCACGTCGTCGAAAGGGCGACCGACATAAGCGTCATACTCGAAAACGGAGAGAAATACGCGGCGAAGGTCGTCGGGAAAGACCCTAAAACCGACCTTGCCGTCATAAAATTCGAACCCAAAGGCAAGCTTCAGGCGGTTAAATACGGTGATTCCGAAAGGCTCAGGATAGGCGACTGGGTAATCGCAATCGGCAACCCGTTCGGCCTCGGATATACCGTTACAGCGGGCATCGTCAGCGCCAAGGGCAGGTCGCTCGGGTTAGGCGCCTACGACGATTTCATACAGACGGACGCATCTCTTAACCCCGGCAACAGCGGCGGTCCGCTCTTTAATTTAAAGGGCGAGGTCGTCGGCGTGAACACGGCCATCGTCGCGCAGGGGAAGGGGATAGGGTTCGCCATCCCGATTAACATGGCGCACTTCGTCATCGAGCAGTTAAAAGAGGGCGGAAAGGTCGTAAGGGGCTGGCTCGGAGTTTACGTCCAGAAGCTTACCCCCGAGCTCGCCACCAGCCTGGGGCTCGACGAGGAAGAGGGCGCGCTCGTGAGCGACGTCACGCCGGGAAGCCCGGCGGAAAAGGCCGGGATCAAGAGGGGCGACGTTATAGTAGAGTACGACGGCAGGAAGATCGACAATATAACGGACCTCACAACCCTAGCCGCCGTAACCTCCCCGGGAACGGAGGTCAACATAAAGCTCCTCCAGGACGGCAAGCAGAAGGATATTAAAGTAAAGCTCGACGAGTTCCCGGACGACGAGACACAGGCAGCGGCGACAGAGGATGCCGAGGACAGCCTGGGGCTTATGGTAAGGCCGCTCGATCCGCAGATCGCCCGCAGCTTTAATCTCGAAACCGATAAAGGGGTTGTAATCGTGGACGTGAGGCGCGGGAGTCTTGCGCTCGATGCCGGTCTCAGGCCCGGGGACGTCATAGTAGAGCTCGACAAGAAAGAAATAAAAACGCTTCAGGATTACAAATCGGCGCTCGCCGGCATCAAGCCCGGCGGCACCGCTCTCTTCCTCGTGAAGAGAGGCGAGAACACGATCTACACGGCGGTCAGGATGAGCGACGAAAAGTCGTAATAAAGCAGCCCGGCTCAGATGTTTCCCGAGCCGGGCGGATTCGCCCGCTCTTTTTCCTTGTGAAAGCGGACACCTTCCGGCGGGACGGGTGTATTATTAATCGGGCCATTTGTTGACACCGGTCTTCTTTTCATGCGAAAATGGAAAGTGTTCGAACGGGCCGGCGTCAATCGGCCTTCACCCTGCATATTTAGATCTCCCAGGAGGATAACCCCATGCCGGAGCCTGCGAAAAAACGCATACTGATCCTCGGCGGCGGCTTCGGCGGCCTCGAAGCCGCCCGACATCTCGAAAGACAGTTCAAGGACAGAGACGACGTCGAGATAACCCTCGTCAACAAGAACAACTATCTCGTATTCACATCCATGCTCGCCGAAGTGGTGTCGGGCAGCATCGAGGCGAAGCACGTCGTAATCCCCATAAGAGAATGTCTCAAAAGAGCCTCGTTCAAGGAGCTTTCCATAGATGCTCTCGACTTCGATAAAAAAACAGTTTCCTGCAGCCATCCCGACACAGGAGAGAAATTCCTTTTTGAATACGACTACCTCATCCTGGCCCTGGGCTCCATAACGGGCTATCACGGCGTCCCGGGCGCGGCGGAATTCTCGTTCCCGTTAAAGACGCTCAACGACGCGATGATTCTCAGAAACCACGTGATAGACATGTTCGAGAGGGCCGACCTCGAAACCGACCCGGATACGAGGAGAAAGCTCCTCACGTTCGTCGTAGCCGGCGGCGGATATACCGGCATAGAAGTAGCAGCCGAGCTCAACGATTACGTTTCCGACAGCAGGCGGTTCTACAGGAACGTAAAAGCGGGCGAGGTGAAGGTCGTGGTGATCGACCCTGGCGACAGGATAATGCACGAGATGAGCGAAGGACTCGCGGAATACGGCCTGAAACTTCTACAGAAGCGTGGTATGGAATTCCGTCTCAAGACGAGGATAGCAGAAGTTACGAAGGACTCCGTAAAGACGGAAGACGGGGGCACGGTAGATACCTGCACCACTATCTGGGCCGCGGGAACCTCTCCCCAGCCCGTAGTCGCCGCTCTCGCCTGCGCCGACAAGAGAGGCAGAGTGGAAGTGAACGAATACATGGAAGTCGCGGGATACCCGGGCGTATGGGCCATAGGCGACTGCGCCGTAATACCCGACCCTCACACCGGAGCGCCGTATCCGCCCACGGCTCAGCACGCCGAGCGCGAGGG
>JAGVLR010000026.1 GCA_020054175.1 Candidatus Dadabacteria bacterium | reverse complement strand
ATCGCCCGTTCCCATGGTGTAGAGCCTTATGCCGCGCCGGGAGAGAAGCGCGCCGAGGTCGTTCAGCTTCTTTACGAGGGCTGCGTTGGCCTCGGGCGCGTAAGCTTTCCAGAAGAGGTTCCCTGCGAATATGCATCTTACGGGATGTTTTTTCGGATAGGGGTCCTTCCCGGGGTCGGGTATGGAGCTGTCGGCCGCGCCGGTGACGACGAGGACGTTATCGTCGCGTCCGAAACATTCTCGCCAGAGGCCCCGGGCCTCTTCGTTGAGGACTGCCGTGAACCTGCTCTTTGCACGCATCCTTTCCTGAGCGGCGTATATGCGTTCTCTTTCCATTCCGCGAAAGAGTATGCCCTCAATGTCGCGCGGGCCGACGACCGTGCCGAGCCTCGTTATGATGAACGGGTGTTCCGAGCCGCCCAGCGATTCGAGGAGCCGGAACCCCTCGTCGTAGCTCGCCTTGACGACGTCGTAATCGCTCCACTTTACGCTTTCGAGCCTGACCTTGCGGAGGTTAGGCGCGGATACTTTCGGCCCTCGCTCCTTCCCGAAAATCCATCCTGACCTGCCCACCGCTATGTCGACCTCGTGCCCTAGAGAAGCCAGCGCCGCCGACATCCTGTACCACCTGATGTAGGACATATTTACGAGCGTGTGTTGCCTGTCGGTGTAAACGGTGATTATCTTCGCCATGTCGTTTCGCGCGCACTCACAGCCGCGCTTATCCGGTTCTTCGTCATTTGATCACGGCAGGGCGGGAGATGCGGGACGCGCAGGAGATGAGCGCGCGCACGAGCCCTGCGGCCATAAGCCTGTTGAAGTCGTATTCGCCGCCGTGGAGATACGTTACCTTCCGGCTTTTGACGAGCCTCCGGGCGAACCTGTAACGCTGAAGCCAGTACCTGAGCTCTTTGAGGGCGAAGGTGTCGCTGGAGTTGGAGGCATGAATCCGCCTGCAGTAAAGAAACTCGGGCACGAGAACTATGCCGTATCTGTCTATTATGCGGACGGCTATTTCGGTGTCTTCGCTGTATTCGAGTGTTTCGTCGAAGCCGCCTATTTGCAGGAGCACCTCTTTCCTGTATGTGCGGAGGTGATTTATTATCCCGCCGCAGACGAGGAGATCGCGCTTGTAGTCCATGCCGGGCTGTCTCACCGGGGTGAGCGTTACGCCGAGCCTGTCTCCGCTCTCGTTTATGACGTGGTAGTTGCAATGCGCCTGGCCGGCTTTCGGGGACGACCTGAGGGCGTCGAGCATCTTTACTAATGCGCCCGGAAGTATGACGTCGTCCGAGTCGACATGAGCTATGAAGGGCGCGCGGGAATTCTCTATGACGATATTGTGGCAGCCGGATATGCCTCGGCGGACGGGGTTTCGTATGAGCTTAAGGCGCGGGTCGCCGAACGACGAAGCGACGCCTGCCGTATCGTCCCCGGAGGCATCGTCCACGACTATCAGCTCGAGATCGACGTCCCTTTCGGACAGCACGCTCGATATGGCTTCGCCTATGAATCGGGAGGTGTTGCGGGCGGGCATAGAGACGGTGAGCTCTGGCATGAAGATCTCGTCCGTAATTATAGTCAAGCCGCGGGAATTTAAACAGACGGAGAGAGCCGCGGCCCTGGCGGTACAGCCCGGGGATGATAAGATATTTACCCGATGGCTTTGTGCGTGACGGAAAGAATGGCCGGGGGCGGCTTTTCGTGGCAGGAGTCCCACGGGGGGCGGCGGGGATGCTGAAGGGATTCTCCCGCCCGGCGTTCAGGAATTTCACTCTCGTAACGCTCGCGAATTTTCTTTTCTTCTGTAATTTCTCGTCGTTCTTTCTACTCCCGCTCTACATAAAAAGCCTCGGCGGGAACGGGGCCGACATAGGGTTCGTTATGGGCACGTTCGGCATCACGTCGCTGGGGACGATTCCGTTCGTCGCGTTCCCCGTGGACAAGTATGGCCGGCGGCGTTTTCTCGTCATCGGATACGCGCTCATGTTCGTAACGTCGCTTTCCTATCTCCTGGTCTCCGAAATATCCCCGCTCCTCTATGCGCTCAGGCTTTTGCAGTGTATATCGTTCGCATTTTCTTTCACGGCGGCGGGGACGTTCGTCACGGACTACATACCGCCCGAAAGAAGGGCCGAGGGTCTCGGCATATTCAGCGCTTTCACGATAGCGTCTTACGCCATAGGTCCCTCGCTCGGCGAATTCCTCATAGGGCTCGCCGGGTTCAAAGTATTTTTTCTTTCGGTCTCTTTCTTCAGCCTGGCGTCGCTCGTTCTGAGCCTCTTCGCCAGGGACGGGCGCTTTGCGCGCTCGGAAGACCGGTTCGGCCTCGGATTTTTCAGGCTCGTTCTGTCGCGCGAATATATCACGATACTCTCGGCCAACGTGATACTCGCGGGCGGGCTTGGCGCGGTGCTGAACTTCGTCGCGCCGTATTTTACGTCGAAAGGGCTCAACGCCTATTACTTCTTCTTAACGTACACGGTTACAGTCGTCGCCGTGAGAGTCGTAGGCGGGCGCGTGGCCGACATGTGGGGAAGGATGACCATAGCATTGCCCTCGATGCTCGTCATGGCATTCTCGCTCGCGGCGATGGCCCTCGTCCATTCGCCGCTCACTGCCGTCGCAATTTCGTTCCTCTTCAGCTTCGGGTACGGGTTTCTTTATCCGACGCTGAGCGCGCTCGTCATAGACAACGCGCGGGCGGACGAGCGGGGGAAGGCGATGGGGGCGTTTAACGCGAGCTACAGCATAGGGATAAACTTTCTCGCTTTCCCGCTGGGCGTGGCGGCGAGGGATTTCGGATATGAGGGGATGTATCTTTCGGCGGCGGTGCTAGTTTTCGCTGGTTTCCTGCTGTTTCTTTTCACGAGGCCCGGAAGCCGTTCTTGAAATGGGGCTTTTTTTTAATTAGTCTAGCGCTGGAATGGACATAAAAAGCGGAGATACTGTACTTATTTACACACCGGACAAAAAGACCTACCTGGTGACTGTCAGCGAGGGGAAGCGGATGAGCACGCACCTGGGCGAGCTTTCTCTCGGGGACGCCATAGGGCTCGAATACGGGAGCGCGATATATTCCAGTCTGAAGCATTCCTTCCTGGTTCTGGAGCCGACCCTCGAAGACCGCATGATGAAAGTGAAGCGGTTCACGCAGATTATATACCCCAAAGACGCGGCGATAATCATCATGAATACGGGCATAAAGTCCGGGATGCGGATAATCGAGTGCGGCGCGGGCTCGGGCTCGCTGACGATAGCGCTCGCCAACGCCGCCGCGCCCGGGGGTAAGGTCTATACCTACGACAGGAGCGAGAGATTCCTCGAAAACGCGAAGAGGAACGTCGAGGCAGCAGGGTACGGGGATACAGTCGAATTCAAGCTGAGGGAAGCCGGAGACGGCTTCGATGAAACGGGCGTAGACGTCGTTGTGCTCGACCTCCCGTCGCCGTGGGACGGCATCCCGGCCGCCGCTCGCGCGCTCCGGGGCGGGGGGCGCATAGCGAGCCTTTCGCCGACGTATAATCAGATCGAAAAGGCCGCCGGCGTGCTCGAATCGCACGGGTTCGTTTTCATGGAGACGGTTGAGGTGCTCGTCCGAAATATTCGCGTCGCCTACGGCAAGACGAGGCCCGAGGAGAGGATGGTGAGCCATACGGGGTTTCTCACATTCGGCAGAAAGGCTCTCGCAAAAGCCAGGACGGTAACGGAAGAACCGGAAGTAGAATCCGAAGAGCCGGTTGGCGCGGCAGAGGAAGCAGGGGACAAGGCCGAGGAATAGTGACTGCCCGTGCCGGGCGTGGGGCAGCAGGAAAAACTCAGGAGCGCATCTCTTTTGAAGCCCGGAAGAAACACCCTTCTCATACTCGTTTTCATAGCCCTCGCCGCCGTTTTTCATTTTTACAACGAGCGGACGGAGGAACGGCCGGACTCGCTGAGTGCGCGGGTTCTGAATGTCGTAGACGGCGATACGATAGTTATAGACGACGGCGGAAGGAGCACGGT
>JAGVLR010000067.1 GCA_020054175.1 Candidatus Dadabacteria bacterium | reverse complement strand
GCCGGTCATCACAGTCTCCCCCTCGCCGTTCACGCAGACGCAGTCGAACGTAACCTCCCCAGTCTGCGGTTCCTTCGAGGCGACCTTCATCGTGAGGGTTATGGTATCCCCCGACGCTATGCGCTTTATGAAATCGAGGCTCTGCGAGATATACTGCGTCCCCGGCCCCGGAAGCTCCGAGCCTAACAGCGCCGACGCCAGTAGCCCGCTCCACATGCTTGGGGCGATCAGCTTCCCGGAATTGTGTTTTCCGGCAAAACCCTCGTCGAGGTAGCAGGGGTCCATGTCGCCCGAGAGCGCGGCGAACTTCTCCACGTCCTCCCTGTCGAGCGCCTTCGTTATGCTCGCCGTATCGCCTATTTTGATCTCGTCGAAAGTCTTGTTGGTAATCGTGGATTCAGTCATGGAGGGTAGCTCCTTTCCAATAAATTATATCCTCCGCCATCCGATAAGTATTCAGGATATATGTGAAAGGGAAGTTAAGACGTGAAATTTTATTCTCCGGGCGGCGGCTCGCCGACGGTCAGGACGCGTCCCGCGTAAAGGCTCGCGTAGTGTGAAAACCACGACCCGGGCGGATATCTGAATAGCACGTCGCTCCTCGCAAGGAGAAACATCTCTATCGCGCTCGCCTCCGCCGTCTCGACTGGAAGCTCGTCGTGAAGCTCGCCCCCGAAATTTCGCCCGAAAGGCTTGGGATACGTGACGACGCCCCTGACGGAGCGCGTCAGAAGCTCCTCTACGGGCCGGGAATCCGTCGAAAGGAATACTACGGCCTGCTCCCCGCCGCCCGCCATGTCCCGCGCCTTATTAATCCCGTCTATGCACGCCTTGATTCCGGGTTTCCACTCCCTCCAGTAGGGCGTGTGATTGGATACCGGCAGGTGCGGACCGTAGTACCTCACGTGAACGCCTACAACCTTCTTCCCTGCGAAATTCTCCCGGGCGAAATCGTCGGCGATTCCGGCGAGACGCGGCGCGAGCCGAACGGCGTCGAAAAACGGCTTTAGCTCGTCCTTCGGCCCGTAGCAGCCCTGTGTTACGAGTATCCCCGGCTTCACGTCAGTAAGCCCCTCTACGATGCCGTCTATCACGGCCTCCCTCCTCCTGCTTTCACTCTTCAACATCAGGCCGCCGTCCATGCCGAGCGCCGAAAGCAGGCGAGCACCGAATAGCCCTGCGTCCGGACGCGGAGAAAGAGCGAAGGAGAGCCTCAGAAGAAGCATCGAAAGGATGTCCACGCGGGGCGGGGCTATTACCCTGACGCCGCCGACGTTTTCAGGGATTGCGAAGAACTTCGGGAAGGCGTTTTCGGCCGGGTCTTCGAGATAGCGGGAGCGCGTCCAGAGTATAGCGAGGCTCCTCCCTGTCGCCCGGGCGTAGCGCCAGGCGTTGGCCGCGGCGAGCAGATTGTCGCCGAAACCCGAGTTCCTGCGTGAGACTATAACGCCCCCACTCTCCTTTAAAAGTTCCCGGAAAAACATGCCGCGGCCTTAACGCTCCCCGTCCGGACCCCGATGCACCGGCCCGGCATATTACGAATATAAACTGCCGCCGAAGATAAGTGAAACCCCGGAGCAAATAAATCGGAGCCGCGCCCGGGCTCGAAAAAGACCGGTTCGACCAAAAAAGAAACCTGCCGCGCTGTTTTCACAGGCGGCAGGTTCGCTAAAGGAGGTAATGGGAGAGTACTGTCTTTTCTTTCAGGTTAAAAATACGCCTGCAGCTGGGCCCTGAAAATGTTCTCGTCTATATCCGGAGCGCCCTGCGTGAAGGTGTTTCTGATAAACGAATAATCGACCTGAACCTTCCACCTGTGATCTCTCGACAGGTAATAGTTCAGGCCCGGCGTTATGGCCCAGCTCGAATCGGAAACGCTCGTATCCACCGGGACTACGCTCGACGACGTATCGTAAGCGATGTACGAGAACCTTCCCGCGAGCTCCACAGTCTTCGGCAGCACGAACACGCCGCTCTGGACGTTGAAGCCCTGGTCGTAGGCTGTGCCCTGCGGACCTGAATCCGGAGAAAGCCACCTGCCCACATATTCGCCCTCGACGCTGAAGAACGCCGTCTTGAAGTTGACGTCGCCCGTCACAGTCGTGAAGTTCGACTGCGGGAATCCGAGCTCGTCGACCCTTTGGCACACCTGGCCGTTGGGCGTCTTTCTCGCGCAATCGAGCCCCGGCAGGGTCGCGACCGCCGCGCCGAATATAAACGTCGGCACCTTTGCGAAGTTCGGAACCGCTTCGTATGCCCTTGCCGTGGCGAACTGGCCGTTCGGGTTGAACTTGCCGTCGTCTCCGCCTATACCGAGCTGCAGCCTTCCCGCGTAGAGCAGGTTCGAATCGACGCTCGTGCCGTTGAGCCCGTCGCTGTTGTACACGCCCAGCGCGTAGGAGAAGTTGTTGTTCGCCCCGAGGCCGCCCTGAACCGCTAAACCGCGGTCCCTTTCGAGCGTGAACTCCTCGTTGACGATGGACCTTTCCACGAGCTGAAGCGAAGTCGAAGACGTCAGCTCTTCCTTGTAGAAGGGAACCTTCCACTGGCCGACCCTCGGCGAAAATTCCTTCTGGTAAGCGAACGTGAAGTACGCGTCCCGGAGAATCGTGCTGCTGGCCGCGTCGAACATGATGTAGTAGAGGAACCACGGCTTGAACGCGTTACCGTCGAACCTGAACTGGAGCCTTCTCACGCGAAAATTGGTCGACGTAAGCTCTTCGTCCGTGTCGTTGACCGAGAGCTGCGTCTGGGCGTTAACCCTTATCCTCAGCTTGTAGTTTCCGTCGCCGCTCTGGAAGGTGAATCCCTTGTCGTACTTGGCGAGAAAACTGTTATACCATGCATCCTCGTCCTTCTTCTGGGATTCGGCGACGATCTTGGTTACCTTCTCCTGGTCCGCCACCCTGTCGGCCTGAAGCTGATCTATCTGCTGCTTCAGGGCCTCTATCTGCTGCTGGTTCTGCTGCTGCAGTATCTCGATCTGCTTCTGCAGGTCTTCGATCTGCTTCTTTGTCGATTGAGCATTCGAGCTCGCCGGGAAAACAAGTACCAGCAGCAAGGCGAACGCCCCGACATACTTCGTAAACTTACTTATCATCTAACTACCCTCCTCTGAGTCTTTTTTATACTGACCTGCGTTAACGCGGCCTGAAGCGCTGCTCTCCTCCGGAAAGCCCTGATTCAGGCTGCGCATACTTCGTATACTTAAGGCCGGAGCTTCTGGTGCGCTCCATTATCGGCACGCCCAGCGCCTTCGAAAGTCCGCGCCTGAGCGGCTCCAGCTTCTCCCTGAAAGACCTGAGCCCCTTAACATACTCGGCCGGGTTCTCCTGCCAGAGAAGGAAGCCGGTGAAAACTCTCTTAAGCTTATCCTTCGCTTCGCCCGATTCGAACGTCCAGTGGAAATCGCCCTCGACGGGGTAAAAGGTCTGGAAAAAGAGAAGCTGCTTGATGATGCTCCTGTGATCCTCGGCGTAATACACGTCGAAGAACCCCGTTCTCACCCAGCTGTAGCCGCTGCCGAAGCTCTCGGCGAAATTGTCTTCGAGCCCGAGCCTGGCGCCCGCATAGCCTGCGAGGTTCACGTATACGTAAGCCGCCTCAGGCGTGAAATACCCCTTCTCAGGGAACTCGGCGCTGAACCTGTTGAGGCTGTTAACGAGATAGATTCCGTTATAGCCTCTCGATGGCTTGAAGCTGAGCTCCGGCTCGAGATCGAGATCCCCGATGTCCCCGATCTCCGATAAAGACGTCCTTATTTTCTCCCATTCCTCGAGCGCTACTCTGATCGTATCTTCGGATTTCATCTTGCTTTCTCCTGTAAAAAATTCCTGTTTTCGCGCAGAGCTCCGCCGTTAGAGCCGATATTCGTCAAAAAACCGGCCCGGTCTTCCGCGGAGAGCCTCCGCGCCCTGCCCCGGGAGCGGCCCGTTTTCAGGCCCGGCCGGGTCTTCCCTATATTCGGTAAGAACTATCCCCTGGCGGGTCTACAATAATACGTAGCCCTGTTTCTGATGGAGTGCCTGACCAGGCCCGCCGTTTCCGGGTGCCCGGCGCCTGTGCCCCGTGCGAGACTCATACCAGTTATCATTTTCATCGCCGTTTTCTCCGGTTTATGTTTTGCCGCTTTAAATCTCACTTCCCGCCTCTCTTGAAAACCGCTCTTCGCTCGCATGCAGCTCCGCCGTTTGGCGCCCTTACATGCAAAGAGCCCGCACTTTTGCGGAGTCTATCCGCAGCTCTCCTGTAAAGGGCCAATCTCGCCCTCATACTGAAGGGAAAATACGCTTGTAATCAGAAAGCCAAACTAGCCGCCTGGCATGGAGCGACAATAGTAAGTGCCGCGCAGTCTGACGCCGTATCCGAGCAATCTCCCGGAATTGTCGATGAAAGCCCTACGCATTTAAGAGCCCCCATCTTTCCCTGACCCGGTCCTCGAGCTTCTTGAATATCAGCCTGTCCACCGCGATACCGATTATGATGATGATGATCATAACAGCGATAATCTGGCTTATATCGTTGAGCTCTCGTCCCATCGTAAGCAGGTGTCCGAGTCCGATGCTCACATACAGCAGCTCTCCCGCCATGAGAGCGCGCCACGCGAACGACCAGCCCTGCTTGAGCCCGCTTATTATCGATGGCATCGCCGCCGGGATGATGACCTTCGTGTAAAGGTCGAGCCCGCGCGCGCCCATCGTGCGCGCCGCCCTGAGATATATGGGCGGCACGTTCTTCACGCCCGAATCCACGCCGATAGTCACGGCAAAGAGCGAGCCGAGAACGACTACGAGTATTATCGCGCTCTCGCTGAGTCCAAACCAGAGGAGCGCTATCGGCAGCCAGCATATGCTCGGGAGCGCCTGGAAACCGAGCACTATGGTGCCGACCGTTTCATCCAGAACCTTGACTCTTCCTATCGCGAGCCCAATGAGAATACCGCCCGCGACCGACAGGAAGTATCCGATGAGAACCCTCTTCATGCTGGCGAGGATGCCCACTGTAAAGCTGTTGTCCTGAAAGCCGGCGACGAACGAATCGAAAACGCCCAATGGCGACGGGAACAGATAGGGCGGCCAGATTTTAAGAGCGGCCACGCCCTGCCATATCCCTATAAGAAGAAGATAAAATACGGTAAGAAGAATTATCTTGCGTTTCATCAGCCTGCGGCCTCCTGTACTTCATCGACCGCATCGCCGTCATCCCTTATCTCGTCCGTT
>JAGVLR010000204.1 GCA_020054175.1 Candidatus Dadabacteria bacterium | reverse complement strand
TCTTCGAGGCCGGGAAGAATATCGTTGCCTGAGTCTATGAATCCCGGAGAGACGGCGTTTACCGTGATGCCGTCACGGGCGAGGACGCGGGCGAGCGAGCGTGTGAGCATGAGTATTCCCGCCTTCGCTATGAAGTAAGGCGTTATTTCGGTTCTCGCGGCGAGCCTGTCGGCCCCGGCGACGGAGAAGTTTATGATTCTTCCCCATTTCCGTGATTTCATCCCCGGCGCGACGGCGCGGCTCATGTAGAAAACGTGATGGAGGTTGTTGTCGAACATCCCGCTCCATCCCTCGGGCGTTTCTTCTAGGAGGTTAATTTTATGGTAGGGCCCCGCGCAGTTTATGAGGGCGTCTATTCGCCCCCATTCCCCTTCGACATTTTTAACGAGCCTGAAGGCGGAATCGGGGTCGGAGACGTCAGCCTTGAAGTGAAGACCTTCCGCGCCGAGGGATTCTACAGCCTTTGCCGTCTCTACCGCCTCGTCCTCGCTCGTCCTGTAGCATATCGCCACAGCCCAGCCCATACCCGCGAGGGCGAGGGCCGTGCCTCTTCCTATTCCTCTGGCTCCACCTGTTATTAACGCAACCCTGCCGGGCATGGCTCTTCCTCCGTGCGCACTTTATTTATTATCATATACGGCGCCGGTTTACTGTCACAAATATCTTCGCACGGGCAGCGGTCTAGCCGGCGCATATCGGCGGGCGTGAGTTGTTGGCAGAGACGCGGCTTCCCCATTCGAGAAGCTCCTTGCTGCAGTCGTCCCTGTCTATTATTACCTCTATCAGGCTGAGCCCGCCGTGGGCCAGGGCCTTTTCTATCGCCGTTTCGAGGTCGCCCTCGGTCCTGACTTTTGCCGACCAGCCGTTCCCTTCGCCTGCGTTGAACACGTCGACGAGGCCGGCGTAGTCCCAGTTCTTGATGTTGTTGTATGGGCCGTCATGTATTTCGACTTCGATCGTATAGCCGCCGTTGTTGATGAGGAAGATAATGGGACGGAGGCCGTAGCGTATCATCGTCGAGACCTCCTGCGCCGTGAGCTGGAACGAGCCGTCGCCAATGAATGCGACGACCCTTTTCGCGGCGCCGCTACCGAGGCTGTAACCGAGCGCCGCGCCTACCGACCACCCTATGGAGCCATACTGCATCTGTATCTCGTAGCCGCACCCGTCGGGGAGCTTCATTTTCATAGTGTTGAACCAGGAGTCGCCTGTCTCCGCGACGACAGCCATTCCTGGAGTCAGTATCTTCTCCACCCTCTCGAAAAGTCTTCGCGTCGTTATCGGCGCGGACTCCACTGGAGGATGCGATGCAGCTAGCTCGATCTTTATGTGCTCGTATGCGACGAGAGAGGCGTCGTTTGGTTTTATCTTCTTCGAGAGCTCTTCCAGAAATTCAGAAAGCTCTATGCCGTCGTAAATCGCGTCCGGCAGCTTGACGAACCCCGGCCCCGCATGGATGAGCCTCGATGGATTTATGAGGGCCGAGTATCCGCAAGTCGTGTAATCCGTGAAGACGGCCCCGGCGAAAAGATACATGTTGGCGGACTCTACTATTTCCGCCGTGCACGGGCTGCTCACCGGCCCCCAATATGTGCCTATATAATATGGATGACTTTCCGGGATTATGCCCTTGGCGACGGGCATCGAGGCAACAGCATAGTTCGAAGCGTCGACGAGCTTCATGAACGCCTCCGACGCGCCGAATGATTTCAGCTTACCCCCGGCGACGAGGACAGGCTTCGCCGCGCCCGAGAGGAGCTCGACCGTCTTTTCCACGGCTTCGTTTAATGTTTCTTCGTGGCTCCGTGTCTTTCTGGCGAATGTTCTTTTTCGCGGGGCCGGAATTATATGCCCAGCGAGATTGCAGGGAACTTCTATATAAACCGGCTTTCTTGCGGAGACGCACTTTTCGATGGTCCTGTCGATCAGGAACGGCGCGTCTTCGAGGTGCTTCAGGACGACCGACGCAGCCGTCACGTGTGAGAATATATCTCTCTGGTAGCCGTAGCGCACCTCGCCGCAGGTGTGATGAAGGACCTGGTTCTCGACCCCGGAATTCGTGTTGGGGCCGCCCGAGATTATCACGACGGGGAGGTCTTCAGCGTAGGCCCCGGCGATGGCGTTGAGTGCGGAGAGGCCGCCGACGGAGAATGTCACTACCTGTGCCGCCGCGCCCCGTGCCCTCGCGTATCCGTCCGCAGCGTAGCCCGCATTGAGCTCGTTGCAGCAGCTTATCATCTCAAGCGACGAGTTCTTGAGCAGCTCGTCGAGGAGTGTCAGGTTGTAGTCTCCGGGCACGGCGAAGTAATGCGCCAGACCGATCTCCGAGAGCCGGGCTGCGATATAAGCCCCGACGGTAACCTTCTTATTTTCATCCATGGAATAAAAACCTCCGCTGTATCTTGGATTGGGCGGCAAGGCGGCTTCGCCTCACAGTTAAACATATCATCAAATAATCCTACGCATCATGCCCGTCCATGATATTAATACCCCCGTTTGTTGCGGTATAATGGCAGAATAAGGGCGCGGCGCACAAATGCTGGCTGACGAAGACGCGGAGGGAAAACATGACGAAGATATACGATGCGATAATAATCGGGACAGGGCAGGCGGGCCCGCCGCTTGCGGGAAGGCTCTCGGATGCGGGGATGAAGGTTGCGATACTCGAACGGGACCTCTTCGGCGGGACGTGCGTCAACACCGGATGCACGCCGACGAAAACGCTCATCGCATCGGCCCGCGCGGCGCACGTCGCAAGGACGGCCGGGAGATTGGGGATCATGGTAAACGGCGGCGTGAGCGTCGACATGAAGAAGGTCAAAGCCAGAAAGGACGAAGTCGCCGGCGCTTCCGAGAAGGGCATCGAAGACTGGCTCGCAGGCATGGAAAACGTAACCGTCTACCGCGGACACGGGCGTTTCGAATCGCCGCGTACTGTGAGCGTAAACGGTGAGCTCCTGGAGGCGGACATGATATTCATAAACACGGGCGGCCGCGCCTTCGTTCCCCCGGACGGAGAGGAAGACGGGACGCCGTGCTTCACCAACTCTTCCATAATGCACGTCGATTTTTTGCCTCGGCATCTAATCGTGATCGGCGGAAGCTACGTCGGCCTCGAATTCGCGCAGATGTACAGGCGGTTCGGCAGCGAGGTGACAGTGATAGAGAAGGGTGCGAGGCTCGCGGGCAGGGAAGACGAAGACGTCTCGGAAGTCCTCAGGACAATAATGGAGAAGGAAGGGATCAATGTCGTCACGGGGGCGAACTGTATCTACGCCCGGAAACATCCCGAAGGCGCGGAGGTGGTTACGGAGTGCGAGACGGGTGAAGAGACGGTTTCAGGCTCACACGTCCTCTGGGCTGTCGGTCGTGTGCCGAACACGGACGACCTCGGGCTCGATAAGGCGGGAGTAGCCACGGACGAAAGGGGGTATATAAAGGTTGACGACCATCTCCGGACGAACGTCCCGGGTATATGGGCCCTCGGGGACTGCAACGGCAAGGGGGCGTTCACCCATACCAGCTATAACGACTTCGAGATTGCCGCCGCCAACTTGCTCGACGGGGACGACAGGAAGGTGAGCGACAGGATAACTGCCTACGCGCTCTACACCGACCCGCCCCCTGGGCCGGGCTGGAATGACGGAGAGGGAGGTCAGGCAGTCGGGGAGGAAGGCGCTCGTCGGGAAGAGAGAAATGACTCGCGTCAGCCGCGCAGTAGAGCGCGGCGAGACGGACGGGTTTATAAAGGTTCTCGTAGACGCCGGCAGCGGGGAAATACTCGGGGCGGCCATACTCGGGATAGAGGGCGACGAGGCCATACACTCGATACTCGATGTAATGTACGCGAAAAAGCCCTATACGGTGATACAGCGCGCCGTTCACATACACCCGACGGTATCGGAGCTGATACCGACCGTATTCGGCGAAATGAAGCCTTTAGACTGAGGGCTCGCAGGGGCGGCTGAATCCAAAATCTGTTATATTTAATCCAAGATCTGAGAGGTGTCTTATGATAGAAGAGCTCCAGAAGAGGATTGAAGAGCAGAGGATGCTGATGGCGGGAATCTGCTGCCCAGCCCGGAATATTAACACGGCGACTTTGGAGAGCGTCCTCAGCCTCGGCATCGAGATAGCGCGCGAGGGGAGGGAAGGGCGGAAGATAGGGACGATGTTCATAATCTCGGATACCGAGGAGACGCTCAGGCATTCGCGTCCTCTCATACTCGACCCGCTCTACGGCCATCCCGATTCGCTCAAGAGGGTGGAAGATCCGAACATGCGGGAGACCGTTAAGGAGCTTGCCCAGATGGACGGCGCGTTTATAGTGTCTGACGACGGTATCTTCGTTTCGGCATGCAGGTACATATTTCCGGCGTCTGAAGACATAGACCTCCCGCTCGGTTTCGGGAGCAGGCATCTCGCCGGGGCCTCGATAACCAAAAAGACTAACTCAGTGGCTGTAGTGGTTTCGGAGAGCTCAATGGTGAGGGTCTTTGACAACGGGAAGGTTGTAGGCGAAATTATCCCCGAGCTGTGGTTCCTCCGGGAATACTCGGCGGAGAGAAACCTTTCGCTGGCGAGCGCGTCCGGCGGCACGGTAGCGTCTTAAAGAAA
Organism: Candidatus Dadabacteria bacterium; assembly: GCA_020054175.1. GTDB lineage: Bacteria > Desulfobacterota_D > UBA1144 > Nemesobacterales > UBA2774 > JADLGH01. Next base: position 3,619 of record JAGVLR010000204.1, on the reverse strand, counting down.
CTGAAAAGCGATTATGATAATAGTTTCCATCGTAGACATTCACGGCAATTCCGCGCCAATTGACCTGCTCAAGGAACCTTTGTCCGCGGCCGACCTTGTACTGATCGGCGGAGACATAACGCACTTCGGCGGAGAGGAAAAGGCTCGTGAGGTTATAGACAAGGTGAGGTGGTATAACCCTAACGTCCTCGCCGTAACCGGGAACTGCGATACTAAAGAAGTCGACGACTATCTTTACCGCGAGAATATAAACCTGCATGCGAGAAGCTTCAGGCAGAACGGCGTATGTATCGTCGGCGCGGGAGGCTCCCTTCCGGCGCCGAGCCCGACGCCGAACGTATATTCGGAAGAAGAATACGAGGCCATTCTCGAGACAGGTCTCGAAGGGTGCGACATGACAGTGCCGATGATACTCGTATCGCACCAGCCCCCGATAGGCACGCTCAACGACACGATATCGAGCGGGGCCCACGTCGGGAGCAGCGCGGTCAGGACATTCATCGAGCAGTACCATCCGCTCGTCTGTTTCACCGGCCACATCCACGAAGCCCCGGGCATAGACAAGATAGCCGGGAGCAAGATCGTAAACCCCGGCCCGCTTGGCACGCGGTCTTACGCGTATCTCGACGTTACAGATACTGTCCGGACACTCGAAATCAGGAAGTTCTAGATGTACACCAAACGGTATTTCCATAATCCCAAATAGACCTTCCCTCGACGGGAACGGAGAGCTCGATCCGGACGAAATAGGGGGAACGGATTACATCTGCAACGGCGGTCCGGGACCTGAAGGGCCCGGGGGATCGAAAGGCTCCGGCGGATGCTCCATTGCCGAAGAGGGTAGCGGCGGAGCCGCGGCACTCGGCGGGCTCGTCCTCTATGCCCCATCCCGGCGTTTATATTTGCCAGGAGAAGGTTCGGAAGAGCCTGATCCGATCCATTTAGGAATATAGAGCGCCCCGCCGGTACAGGGTTTTTTATGCCTTTCCACCTTCTGAATCTATCCCGAATGCATATATTTTAAAACGCCTTTCGTGTATAGTATCTCTTTCTCGTAAGCGTTATTTCTTACAATCCAGATAAGCGGTTTAACAACACCATACCGGGGAGGTAATGTAGTAATGAATGGTTATAAAAGCGAATCTTTAACGGGTTACTTTAAGTATATCCCGTGCCTTCTGCTTGTTATCGGTGCGGTTTTCACGCCTCTGGCGGCCAACGCGCAGAACCAGAAGCTTCATCCGCTCGAAAACTACATGGTGAAATACAAGTGCGAGGGAAATGCAAACGGAGAGAAAATCCAGTTCTCTCAGGATTATGGGAGGAAAGTATGTTTGAAAGAAAACCTGCAAATTACAATGCCCGGGATCGGCAGCGTCAAGCGAAATGAAAAGATGGTTTCCTGGATCGAAAACGGAGAGCGCTGGATAGTCGTCGTAAACCTCGACGACAACACCGGCACGAAGTTTAAAGACCCGACATTCGCCAAGATAAACGAATCGATAAAGGGGAAGGACCCTCTGGACTTCAATAAGCAGCAGTTGATGGGCATGGGGGGAATGGTTAAGGGTCAAAAAACAGTAAGCGGAGAGCAGTGCAGTATGTGGAGCTTCCCGCAAGGAATTGAAATGTGCATCACCGACGACTTCATAATGCTCGAAACGGTAGCCAACGTGCAGGATCTGGCGATTAAGGAAACCGCCGTCGAGGTGAAGAAGAACTCGCCCGACTCGGCCGGCCTCTGCGATTTAACGGGCATTAAGATAACGGAAAGAGACATCTCCCAGATGATGCAGCAGCAGGCGCCTCCGCAGCCGGCGCAGTAGCAGGAGTTCTGAAACCGATAAAGTTGGAACAATAAAAAGGAGAGGGCAGACGCCCTCTCCCGATACTAAGCCGTTTTACTGCTTCTTGTGAATTCCCTCTACTTCTAGGGTTATTTTCACCTCGTCGCCGACGACGAGCCCGCCCGCGTCGAGCGTTTTGTTCCATGTAAGCCCGAAGTCTTTCCTGTTTATCTTAGTCTCGGCTTCGAATGCCGTGCGTCCGTTGCCCCAAGGGTCGGTCGTCTTACCGCCGTACTCGGCGTCGAGCTCGACTTCCTTCGTAACGCCGTTAATTGTGAGATCGCCGACTATCGTGTAGTCGTCGGAGTCGCCGGGATCTTTTGTCACGCTCTTACTTTTAAAGGTGATATTCGGGTGCTTTTCGACGTTGAGGAATTCGTCCGAACGGAGATGCTTGTCGCGGTCGGCCTCGTTGGTGTTGACGCTTGCGGCGCTTATCGTGGCCTCGACCTTCGAGTTCGCGGCGTTGTCGGAGTCGAAAGTATAGCTTCCCTCGAATATGTCGAACCTGCCGGTGACGTTACTTATGCCGAGGTGCTTAACCTTGAAAATTACCTGCGAGTGCGCCGGGTCGATCTGGTATACGACCGGCTCGGCCATCGAAGCCGTGGGGGCGGCAAGCCAGAGCGCGGCGGCCGCGAGCATTGAAAAAGCGATTCCGTTAAAAACCTTCATGTCGTACAACCTCCTTGGAGTATCTATAACATCTTGAACTTTCAGATGAGCATAAAGTTTTATGGATTCAAAAAATACCACATGAACGTAATTATTTCAGAATAAAATCCGTTCCTGCCCCGGTTCGGGTCTCATAGCATGCTTTAAGCAGGGCCGTCCGGCGCCGACACTTTTAATAATTCACTAACCGGTAAATTTCTCTTCGTTCCCCTTTGGAACTGCGTTAGTATTGTAGATACAAATTCCGGGGGAGGTGTCTTATGCGATACGCATTATTGGCGTTGCTGATGATTTGCGCGGCGATATTGTACGGCATTACGCCCGTTAACGCGCAGGAGACGGTAGACGGATTGTCGGATCTTGTCGGCGCGAGGGCAGGGCAGGCCGAGAATATGGTTACCCAGAGGGGCTACACGTGGGTCAAGACTAATAAGGAAGACGGCGGCTCCTACAGCTACTGGACGGAAAGCGGATCTAATAGATGTGTTGTGATACGCACCTCAGACGGACGCTATCAATCGATTGTCTACTCGCCGGATTCCGACTGCAAAGAGACTTCTTCCGGAAGCGCCGCTGACGAAACCGCTTCCATATCCGCCGCGGCAGAGGGACGCTGCAAGCTCTACAACAACAAGAGCAACAACTATAAATACGACGGTAACTGCACGCTGAAGCAGAGTATGTCATCCGGCAGCAATACGTACGACATAACCCTGGGAAACGGAGATTCGTATCATTTCGTGGAGAAGGGGAACGGGTATAAGGTGAAGACGCCCGAAGGCTGGTCGGATAACCCCGTCACTATGAGTGAGCAGGGAAAACAGGCGGTATTCAGCTGGTACAAATGGGAGCTGACCGCCACTCAGAATTAATCCGGCCCTGACGGATATATCTTTCATTTAGCGGGGACGGAATGCGTCTATTATCTTATATTAAGGGTTCCGAACCTGCTGCATAAATCGCCCGATAGAGTTTCAGGCGCGAAGTCTCCTTCTCAAGAGATATGCAGCCGACACGATTCCGAGAGCCGCCGCGGCAGCCGTCATTCCCCATTCGGAGAGGGCCGGTATGGGGGTCGTAAGATCCACGACCTCGCC
>JAGVLR010000171.1 GCA_020054175.1 Candidatus Dadabacteria bacterium | reverse complement strand
GAGCGTGACAGTGAAGGAGTCTACAGGATACTCGGCCGCAAATCCGTCGACATAATCAAGAGCGGCGGCTACAAGATATCGGCGCTCGAAATCGAAGAGGTCCTGAGGGAGCACCCCTCGATTGCGGACTGCGCTGTGGTAGGCGTCCCGGACGAGGAATGGGGGGAGCGCGTCTCGGCGGCGGTCGTGCCAGCGGGCGAAGAGCCGTCGCCGGCGGCCCTTCGTGAATGGTGCAGCGAGAGGCTCGCCCCGTACAAAGTGCCGTCCCGCTTTCTCGCAGTCGAAGACCTCCCGAGAAACCAGGTGGGGAAGGTTGTAAAACCCGACGTTCTCGCCCTTTTTACGGTCGGGAAAGAGAGTTGAGCCCTCGTTTCTTCAGTTGATAAATATTTCATTTATCGCTCCCCACACTGTATACTTTTCCGTGGGTAGCAGTATGGGTTTCAAATATTATCTCTTCACGCTTCTGATGGTCTTCTCCCTTACGGGGGCGCTTTACGCTTCGGATACGGGAGGGAAAATAGGCATGAAATCGGGAAAGCCCGATAAGGCGGCAACGGCTCCTAGCGGCAAATCTCCTGCCCCCGTTCAGGGCAAGGGCGGCGGAGAAATGAAGGACGGCAAAAAGCATGGAGACCGCCGCGGGCACCGTCATAAGCCTCCATTCTTCCCAAACCCCTTCTTTCCCGTCTACGGCTACTACGGATATTATTATCCAAACGACTATTCCTTCTCCGACCCGGAGCACCCGCTCGGATACGGCACCACGCTCGGCACGACTCTTTCCAGGGAAAGCAACATCGACGCCAACCGGGATTTTGCGAAACCAGGACAGCCGGATAACGTCAGAACATATGAGGACGTCGAGGTCTACACCGATTACTCTCCCGGCGCATACGGCGCGTACGACGCCTACGGCCAGCCCGCGGAGAGCCGAACCATATACATCTGGACAGACGAGAACGGCGTCGATAATTACGTGAACGACATAGACCTCGTGCCGTCAGCTCAGAGGGAAAACGTCAGGACGATCTTCGGGGATTAAATTTCATTTAACTTTTTTCTCCGGTCACTCATGCCGGCGGAAATCCCGTGTAAGCCCATGTTTCGTAAGCATCCGTCAGGCTCTTCTTCCATGGATTTTCCGTGGAGGAGCTGTACTTCTTAGCGAATATTTGCACGCGTTCGGCGGCGTATACGGCCGCCGGCCCCGCCGTTATTGACAACCCCCGTTTGTGTTGTTAAACAATTACCATGAGCAGAACAGCCCTATACCCCATCCATAAACAACTCGGCGCGAAAATCGTCGAATTCGCCGGGTGGGAAATGCCGGTTCAGTACGAGGGAATAAGGGAAGAGCACAGGGCCGTCAGGACTTCGGCGGGCCTTTTCGACGTAAGCCACATGGGCGAGGTTTTCGTCACGGGCCCGGAGGCGAAGGCCTTCACGCAGTGGATGACGACTAACGACGTCGAGACCGTCAAGGATTTCCAGGCGCAGTATACGCTCCTCTGCAACCGTGACGGCGGCGTCGTGGACGACGTCATCATATACAAGCTCTCGGATGCCGAGTTTCTTTTCTGCGTGAACGCCTCGAACACGGACAAGGATTACGAATGGATAAAAGCCGGGTCGGGACGTTTCGACGTGAGCGTGGACGACAGGAGCCGCGAGTACTCGCAGATAGCGATTCAGGGCCCGGATTCAGGTAAAATCCTCGGCAAGCTGCTCGGCGACGAGCTTTCCAAGGTCGGCAGGTTCCGCTTCAGGCCGTTCCACTGGCACGGGATGGAAATTATAGTCGCCAGGACAGGCTACACGGGCGAGGACGGATACGAGATATTTCTCCCGTGGGACGGCGGCCCGGCCTTGTGGGAAAGTCTCACGGACGCAGGGCGCGACTACGGCATAAAGCCGTGCGGGCTCGGGGCGCGCGACACGCTCCGTATCGAAATGGGATACCCTCTTTACGGCCACGAGATAGACGAGCACATAAACCCGCTCGAAGCCGGCCTCGGGAGGTACATAAAACTCGAAAGCGGGGATTTTATCGGAAGGGACGCGCTTAGGGAATCGCTTGAAAAAGGCCTTACGCAAAAGCTCGTAGGATTCGAAATGGTAGAGCGCGGGATACCCCGCCAGGGCTATGGGATTTACAGCGACGGTCACCTTCTCGGCAGCGTAACCAGCGGAACTTTATCGCCCAGTCTTGATAAATCGATAGGTATGGGTTATTTAAAGAGTGAGGCCGCCGGCAGAGGCAGAGTCAAAATTGAAATCAGAGGCACGGCGAGGGAAGCCGATATAGTGGATTTCCCCTTTTATAAAAAGGCTGACAATTAAGGAGACTGAGTCATGGTGCAAATACCGGACGATCTGCAGTACACTTCTGACCACGAATGGGTACGTTACGAAGGCGATCTTATAGTCATCGGGATAACGGACTACGCCCAGGACGCGCTCGGTGAAATCGTATACATAGAGCTTCCGGGCGAGGGCGACGAAATAACCAAGGGAGACCCTTTCGGCGCGGTGGAATCGACGAAGGCGGTCTCGGACATATACGCCCCTGTGAGCGGTGACGTGGTGGAGGTTAACGAGGTTTTACTGGATGCGCCCGAAACTTTAAACGAAGATCCTTACGGCGAAGGCTGGATGATAAAGGTAAGGCCTTACGATTCCGGAGAGCTCAAGGACTTGATGGACTTCGAGGAGTATACGGAATACACCGAAAAAGAATCGGAAGAATAATCCGGAAGGGACCACTCCCCGGTCCCTTGCCGCCCGGAAGAATGCTATCCGGGCGAATTCTGCCCCGCGCCGCCAAAACGGCCGGCGGGACCGGACTTTAGAGATTAAGGTATCATTACACAACCACAGGGCAGCTCCCGGGGTCACGCACTTTCATGGAAAAGAGAAGGGATAGATACGACAGATTTTCGGCAAGACATATAGGGCCGGGCGGGAACGATACATCCGCGATGCTGGGCGAGGTGGGGGCGAAATCCCTTGACGCGCTCATGGACGAAACAGTCCCGTCGTCCATAAGACTTAAAGAGCCGCTCGACCTTCCTCCCGGGCTCAGCGAGCACAGGCTCCTCCGGGAGCT
>JAGVLR010000240.1 GCA_020054175.1 Candidatus Dadabacteria bacterium | reverse complement strand
CCGGTGTTGACGTTTACCTGGTTGTTTACGAAGTCTACAGTGCCGCCCTCGGGGTTCTTGGTCTCGTCGGGGAGAAGGACGCTGACTGTCAGCGGCTTTTCCTCCTGCGCCTTGAGTACTTTGGGGACGTCGCGCTCGGCCACGTTGAAATAAACGTAGAGCGGGTCGAGCTGGACTATCGTCGCGAGCTTGGTCGCCTGTCCCGGCGTGCCGACGAGATTGCCGACGTCGACGTAGCGCCTTCCGATGCGTCCGTCGAAGGGCGCATACATGGTGCAGTAGCTGAGATTGAGCTTGGCCTGTGTAACGTTGGCTTCCGCCGCCTCGACAGCCGCGCGGGACTCGGCCGCCTGTGTTACGTAGCCGTCGTATGTGTCCTGTGTTATGTACTGCTTCCCGACGAGGGGCTCGTAGCGCCTCACCTGCTCCAGCGCGTAGGAAAGTGAGGCCTTGTTTTCCGCGAGCTGGGCCTGTGCGGAGGCAAGGTCGGCCTCGAAGGGCCTCGGGTCTATGACGAAAAGAAGCTGTCCTTCTTTTACGTCGGCCCCGTCCGTGAACGCCCTTTTTATGAGAAAGCCCTCGACCCTGGCGTTTATGTCGACCGTTTGAATCGAGTCCGTCGAGCCGACGTAGTCGAGGTATATCGGAACCGTTTCCGATTCCACCGGGGCTACCGTTACGGGCATCGGAGGCGGGGCTTTCTTTTCCTCCTTTCCGCACCCCGCGGCCGAAACGAAGAGGGCTATAGAAAATGAGTAAATCAGCGCGGTGCTGAAAAGACCCGGCAACGGATTCTTTCGTTTTATCATTGTGTTATGGTTCCTCCTTCGCCGGCAGGTATCTCGCCTTCCGGGGCACCCGGGGATGGAAGCTCTGTTCCTATGGCGTTTACGAGGTCTGCATAGGAAGTAAAGATGTCCGTCTTTGACTGAACATACTCGGCGCGCGCCTGGGCGAGAGTCGTCTGCGCGTTCAGTAGCTCGATTATATCGCCTACCCCGGCCTTGTACCTGGCGAGCGAGGCTTCGTAGGATTCGGCCGCGCTTTCGAGAAGGTTTCCGGCGGCGTTTAAGGATTGGACGGCAGTTCTGAAATTAAAGTACGCGTTCCACACGTCGTTTATTACTATCTGCTCCTGAAGCTTGAGCGCGGCCCTGGCGGATTCGAGCTCGGCTCTAGCTTCGCGGACCGAGTTTATAATCGTGAATCCCTGGAATATCGGGACCTGAAGCTGAAGCCCGACGAGATAATTAGTGAAATAATCCCTTGTCGCGCCTTCGGGCTTCACCCACCATTCGAGAACCTGTGCGGTGGCCGATATGGTCGGGAAGAACTGGGCTTTGGCTTCCCGGAGGAGCGCTTCCTGCTCCCTGACAGTCGCCTGAACGGCGGCGAGATCGGGGCGGTTATTCATGCCGATGTCTATAAGATCGTTAACGTTGTCGCTTAACGCGGCTACCGGAGGCTCGGTCTCATTATCCGACACGTCGTAGGATATGTTGGCGGGCCATCCGACCGCCGTCGCGAGCTGGCCGCGGAATATCTGGACATTGCCTTCGGCATCGACGAGGTCGAGCTCGACCTGAGAGAGCTGGGCCCTGGCCTGAAGCACGTCGGGCAGCGTGCCGACGCCAGCTTCGAGCCGGAGCTCCGCCGCTTCGAGGCTTGTCTGAGCCTCTTCCAGGTTCGTTTGAAACGCCGAAACGAGAGCCTTCGAGCCGATGAAATTGTAATAAGAAACCGCGACGGCATTGAGGACGTTCTGTATTGCGTCGTTCTGATTCCAGTTCGCGTTGATCAGCGCGAGACGTGCGGCGTCTATCTGTGCTTCCCGCCCGCCGAAATCAAAGAGAAGATAGCTGAGGGTGAGGCCGATGTTGGCGTACTGCTCCTCGTAGGGATCGGAGCCGGTCGACGAGCCGCCGCCCTTCGCGTAGGCATATGTCGCCGTGCCGCCTATCTGCGGATAGTAGAGACCGCGCGACTGGGCCCATACCGCCGCCGCCGCCCTTGCGTCCTGCCACGCAACCTGTGTTGTGGGATTGTTTACGAGCGCGAAGTCGACGAGCTGCGAGAGCGTCAGCTTTTCCTCGTCGGGCCTGAGCTCTTCCGGCATCGCCGGCAGCTCTTCGAGCTCGAACGATTTGGCGCGCTCCTTTTCCGATGGAACCCACTCCTCACCCGGCGCCGGGGAAGCCTCTTTGTAAGGATCGAATTCGGGAACGCCGCCCGCGCACGAGATGAGATGCCCCGCCGCGAGAAGGACGATAAAGAGATATCCATGCTTAATACAGGCCAAATAGGTCTCCAGCCGAGCTAAAAGTGGACGGGAATTACTGGAGATCCTCCTCCAGACCCTTAATGGGAAAAAGCCCGAAAAAATTATACGAAATAATAATGTCTCAAGCGGACGATTGTCAAGATGCGGAGGGCGTTTGGAGAATCTTTTTCAACTGCCGGAGTTGATTTTATTCGCCCTGGAGAATGCGTCGATCATTGCATAGAGAAGGAGGACCAGCGTTGCCATGGAACAGATGAAAAACATGATAAAGGCCTCCTTGTCCTGAACCGCCGTCTCTGGCATGGTTACAGCCTGAAAGACAATCTGAAACGGCTCGAAGCCGAGAATCGTTACGCCTATATATAGAACGAGGAGAATGATGCCCTTCACCGGCTGCCCCGTATAGAGCTGGCCGAACCCGGGGACGATTCCCGAGAGCACGAGGGCGATGAGAGGGCTTTTCTTTTTTACCGGCGGTGCGTCGGTCATGCAATAATATATACGGATTTTAAATTATACGAAACGGCTGCCGGCAGAAGATTTGAAGAAAAAAGAAGCCGGTCGAGGCCGCCGGGCGCGGTGAGAATCAGGCGGATTCGAGGATAAGCTTTCGAAGCTCTTTCCCCGGCTCCGGGGCCTTCATGAATGTTTCGCCTATGAGGAAGACGTGGACGCCTTCGTCTCTCAGCTTATTGATGTCGCCGGAGGAGGATATACCGCTTTCGGCTACTATCGTAACGCCGCCGGGGATCATCCTGGAAAGCCTGACGGAGACGCCGAGATCGACTTCGAACGTCCGGAGGTCGCGGTTGTTTATGCCTATGATATCGCTCCCCGCCGAGAGCGCCCTTTCGAGCTCGGCTTCGTCGTGCACTTCGACGAGGACGCCGAGGCCGAGCGCACGTGCAAGCGTGAGGAGCTCGACCAGAAGACTCTGCTCGAGCGCCGCGACTATGAGCAGTATGGCGTCGGCACCCCGAACCCTGGATTCGTAAATCTGGTAGGGGTCTATCGTGAAATCTTTTCTGAGGAGCGGTATCGAGGCCTCTTTTTTGACGGCTTCGAGATAAGAAAGGCTCCCCCTGAAGAACTTTTCGTCCGTGAGCACGGAGAGGGCCGAAGCGCCCCCGGCTTCGTATCCCTTTCCAATCGCGACGGGGTCGAAATCTTCCCTGAATATGCCCTTTGACGGCGAGGCGTGCTTTATTTCGGCTATGATTCTGAGCCCTCTCGAAGGGCTAATAGCCGAAGCGAAATCACGCGGGGCGGGGGAAGACGGGACGAGCCCGGAGAGGGTTTCGAGTGAGACCGACTTTCTGGCCTCGGCGACTTCGAGCCGCTTGTTTTCGATTATGGAGTCGAGGATTGTTCCGGTAGCCATAATAAAACTCACTTATTAATTCTGCGTGGCTTTTACGAGCTCTTCGAGCTTGGCGTAGGCTTTTCCGGAATCTATGGATTCCGAGGCGCGGACAAGCGCGTCTTCGATATCGGGGCTCGTGCCGGAAACGTATATGGCGGCGGCGGCGTTAAGGAGAACTATGTCCCTTTTCGCCTCCCTCTCCTCGCCTTTAAGTATCGAAACGAGGAGCGCCGCGTTTTCCCTGGCGCTCTTTCCGCCCTTGAGCTCGGCCATGCTTCTCTTTTTGAAGCCTATGTCCGAGGGGTCGAACTGGAATTTTTTTACCATGCCGTCCTTGAGCTCCGCGATGACCGTTTTACCTGTGACAGTGATTTCGTCCAGGGAATCGGAGCCGTGAACTATCATCGCGCTCCTGTGACCGAGGTTACGGAGGACCTTTATCATAGGGTCGAGGAGCACCTCGGAATACACGCCAATGACCTGGTGCTTTATGCCTGCCGGATTCACGATGGGGCCGATGATATTGAATATCGTTCGGATGCCTATCTCCTTTCGCGGGAGAGAGACGTTCTTCATCGCCGGGTGGTAAAGCGGCGCGAAGAGGAACACTATGCCGACGTCGCGAAGACACCTCTCTGCGACTTCCGGGGAGTGGTTAATGTCGGCGCCCAGCGCTTCGAGGACGTCCGCGCTTCCGACGTAGCTCGAAACGGAGCGGTTACCGTGCTTGGCTACGGGCACGCCCGCGCCGGCGACGACGAGGGCCGCTGCAGTGGAGACGTTGAACGTCCCCTGGCTGTCGCCCCCTGTTCCGCAGAGGTCGACGACGATTTCGTGGCCCGAGGATATGCGGGTGGCTTTATCGAGGAGCACCTTCGCGGCGCCTGTAATTTCGGCGACGGACTCTCCTTTCATGCGGAGAGCGACGAGAAACGCCGAAATCTGGCTCGGCGTGGCCTCGCCCTCCATCATCATCTCTATGACTTCGGACATTTCGTCTTCTTCGAGGTCGATACGCTCGACGAGCTTCGCTATCGCTTCCTTAATCATTCGAGGAGCTCACCGTTTTCCTTGGCCAGCCTGATTTTGTCCAGTATGCCGTTGATAAAAGAGCCCGATTCTTCCGTGCCGAATCTCTTGCCGAGCTCGACAGCCTCGTTAATAGTAACCGCGGGGGGAATACCGCTCAAGTAAACGAGCTCGTAAAGGGCGACGCGGAGTATGTTCCTGTCTATCTTCGACATACGGGAAAGACGCCAGTTCTCGGAATAGCTGGTTATTACGCCGTCTATGTGGGCGAGGTTGGCGCATGTCCCCTGAATGAGCGTCGAGGCGAAGTCTCTCATTTCGCCCTGGACGCGGTCGCCGTGTTCTTCCCAGAAGAGCTCCAGCTCTTCATCGGGCGAAGGACTGCCCGCCGCGATATCTACCGCGTTTTGAGAAGTCTCCGACAGGGTGTCGAATTGATAGAGGAACTGGAGCGCGAGCTCCCTTGAGCGTCTCCGTGTACCCATAAGAAACGCTACTGCCCCTTGCGGGATAAAATCTTCGTGAGGTTGGCCATCTCTATCGCAGAAATAGCCGCATCGGCGCCGCGGTTCCCGGCCTTGGAGCCCGCCCTTTCTATGGCCTGCTCGAGGGTTTCGGTAGTTATTATGCCGGAGGCCACGGGTACGTCGTTTTCGAGGCTCAGGGATGCAATCTGGCTCGTTACTGCCGAGGAGAGGTAGTCGAAGTGAGGCGTCTGGCCCCTTATTATCGCCCCGACCGCTATTATTGCATTGTACTTCTTTTTTTCGGCCGCCTTTTTCACAGCGTAGAGGAGCTCGTAAGAGCCGGGGACGCGTATTATTTCAACGTCGCCGTCGGAAGCGCCGTGCCTGAGCAAGGTGTCTACAGCGCCGTGCATGAGCCGCTCGGTTATAAAGTCGTTGAACCTGCTTACGACCACGGCGAACTTGAACCCTTTTGCGTCGAGGCCACCCTCGTGTACCTTAGGCATGTCTCCTCCTCAATCGACCATTGAAAGCAGGTGTCCGAGCTTGTCCTTTTTCACCTTGAGATAGCTGGAATTCCTGCCGTTGGGCGGGATTTCTATCGGGACGCGCTCGACTATCTTCAGCCCGAACCCTTCGAGGCCCTTTATCTTCTTGGGGTTATTCGTAAGGAGACGCATGTTCCTGACGCCTAGGTCGAGGAGTATCTGCGCACCTATGCCGTAATCCCTGAGGTCGGGCTTGAACCCGAGCACTTCGTTGGCCTCGACGGTGTCGTAGCCGTCGTCCTGAAGGGAGTAGGCTTTTATCTTATTGATGAGGCCGATCCCCCTTCCCTCCTGCCGCATGTAAAGTATAACGCCCATTCCTTCCTTGTTGATTATATTCATCGCCTGGCGTATCTGGGGCCCGCAGTCGCACCTGAGCGAGCCGAACACGTCGCTCGTCAAGCACTCGGAATGAACCCTTACGAGGACATCCTTGTCGGGGGTGATGTCGCCCTTGACGAAGGCGACGTGGTGCTGGGGGTCTATCTCGCTCTCGTAGACTATGATCTTGAACTCGCCGTACTCCGTCGGTATAACGGCGGATGCCGCCCTCCTGACGAGGCTTTCGGCGCGGAGGCGGTAGCTTATGAGATCGGCGATGGACGCTATCCTGATGTTGTGCGTTTCGGCGAACTTTTCGAGATCGGGAAGCCTGGCCATATCGCCGTCGTCGTTCATTATCTCGCATATGACAGCCGACGGTTTTAAACCGGCAAGCCTGGATATATCGACCGAGCCTTCCGTGTGGCCGGCCCTTACGAGCACCCCGCCCGCCCTGCTTATGAGCGGGAAGACGTGCCCGGGACGAATGAAATCGTCGGGCCTGGAATCATCGGATATCGCCTGTTTTATCGTGGACGCCCTGTCGAACGCCGAGATGCCTGTCGTGATGCCGTTACATGCATCGATGGAAATTGTGAACGCCGTATATTGAGGGACGGGGTTGTATTCGGGTTTTATCGGCTGAAGCCCTATGCGGTCGGCGTTGTCTTTCGTAACCGCGAGGCAGATGAGCCCCCTTCCGTGCTTCGCCATGAAGTTTATCGTTTCCGCACTAGCGTACTCGGCCGCGACGACGAGATCCCCTTCGTTCTCCCTGTCCTTGTCGTCGACGAGAATAACCATCTTCCCGTCCCGGATATCCGAGATCGCCTCTTCTATAGTACTGATGGGCATATTGTCTTTTTCCTTAGATACGGATTGAAAAGTTTGATTATAGTATAGTTTATCAGATTTACAACAATATAAGGCACCCCCGGGTTTTGTCAAATAAAGGGCGGGAAAGCGGTTCCGCCCGAGAACAAGGCCATCCGGCTCAAAAATCGATTAATAAAGAGGGTATAGGGCAGGACGAACTTTCAAGGAACGGAGATCTCGGGAAGCTTCGGGTCCTTTACGATACGGGTCAGGGCTTCGTTGTAGAAGGCTTTCCCGTCGCCGAAGACGAGGAATACCCCTATCCCGGGATGCCCTTCGAGGAACCGGAGCGCCTTATCCTTACCCATTACGAAGATTGCCGTGGCGTACGCGTCCGCGAGCGCGGCGTCTCCCGCAAGGACTACGGTTACGCTGAGGAAGTCGCGCCCGGGAAGCCCGCTTTCAGGGACTATGAGGTGGTGATAAGCCTTTCCTCCGGGATCGATGACCCTTTCGTAGCCGCCGCTCGTGGAGACGGCAAGCTCGCCCTTGCCGGTTCTGAACGACGCTATCGGCGGGCCGCCTGCCGGGCTCCGTATGCCTACCTCGGTATCGTGGCCGAAGAATTTCATGTCACCCGAAAGGGCCACCATGCCTTCCTTTATGCCCCTCGATTTTAAGGTCTCTACGGCCTTTTCGGCTGCATAGCCCTTCCCTATTCCGCCGAGGTCGAGCATCATGCCTTCCTTTTCGAGATAGGCCGTATCGCCTTCGAGGACGAGCGACCTGTAATCGACGAGGGATTTCGCCTTCGCTATCTCTTCTTCCGCCGGGGCGCGGGCGTCTTCCCTGCCGAACCTGTAGACGCCGATCGTCAGCGCGCCTATGGTGGGGTCGAACTCCCCGTCCGTTTCGGCGGCTACCTGTTTCGCGGTGGTCAGGACCTCTATCACCTCCGGGCTTACGGCGACGGGGACCTTGCCCGCCATCCTGCTTATCCGGGACACCTGGCTGTCGGGAATATAATCGGACAGGAGAAGGTCGAGCTGTTTTATGGTTTCGAACGCGGCGTTCACGTCGTCGTGGGAGCCATCTTCGACGTAGACCCGCGCGTAAGTTCCCATGTGGTGCTGGACGCGTTCTATCTCGCGGGCGTGGACCGTGAAGGCTGTAGCGCATATGAGGAATAAAGTTGTGACTGCGGTGCCGCGCATGGGAGAAACCGGGACGATGAACACTCCGGGAATACTACTTCGGCGTCCAGGCAGTATATAATACCTGAAGCGGAATAACCGATCCCATCGTATAATTTATGATGCTGGAAAATGGTCGGCATGCGGTTATTGACTCGAAACGAAGTCAGCACTAATAATAATTAT
>JAGVLR010000166.1 GCA_020054175.1 Candidatus Dadabacteria bacterium | reverse complement strand
GCCTCTTCGAGAACCTCTTCGGCCAGGTCGTATTCGCCCCTGTTTATGTAGTTCATGGCGAGCGGAATAGTGGACATGGCTTTTCCACGCACGTCGACACTTGTCGCCCGCTTCCGCGCCTCCTTGAATTGTTCGAGCGCCTCGGCCGTCCGGCCGGCGTTTCTGAGGGCCTCTCCGTAATTCACCCTTACAGCCAGGGCTTCGGGCGTTCTTTCGACTGCGGCCTTCCAGAAGGTGACGTTACTCTGCCATGCCTCCTGGCCCTTTACGGTTACGACTATGTATGAAACCGTGAGAGCGCCCGCGAGCGCCCAGCTCAGCCATTTAATCCCGGTGCGGGACCCGGCGAGGACGATTACATAAGCCGCCAGCATACAGAAGCCGGCCGAGGGTATATACATGAACCTTTCGGCAAAGCGCGTTATGGCGACGGGGAATATGGCTATCATAACGGCGGGCCCGATCGTAGCGAAAAGAAGAAGGAGGGAAAAGGCGGTGAAGTTCTCCTTCTTTTTAATAGAGACAAAGCATACAGCCACGACGGCGAGCACGAATATTGCGGAGAGTGTTATATGAAATGCGTCTCCCCCCGGTATCGAGGCTATGAAATGATTGAGCTCGTAGGGATATAAAAATTTCCAGCCGTAGTAGAGATAGGAGCCGAGAAATCCTACAACAATCTCTCCCACGAGATCCATGCCCGACAGCCCCCTGAGTGTGCTTTTTTTCAAGAGCTCCTCGGCCGAGAGGAAGGAATCGAACCTCACAAGAACGTAAAGGGATACGAGGAGCGCGATAATGGCGTACTTGGCTATGTTAATCCGGCTGAAAAACCTTCGGCTGATGAGGTCGAAGCCGAGGAGAACTATCGGAAAGGAATAGGCGACCTCCTTCGTGTAAAGAGAAAGGAACAGGCTCGCAGCCGCCGGGAGAAGGTAGAGGAGCTTCCTGTAAGAGAGCGCGTAGAATCCGACGGAGAGAAAGAGGAGCGCTCCGGCCATCATATCGGCCCGCGCCGAAATGAAGCTCACGCTTTCGACGTGGAGAGGGTATACGGCGAAAAGAAGGGACGACAGGAACGCGACGGCGTTTCCGCTTTTGACCTTGAATTCCCTGCACAGGACGAGCACCATGAAATAAAGCGCCAGGGTGCAGGCCGAATGAAGCAGGATGTTTGTGAGGTGATAGCCGAACGGAGCGATGCCCCACATTCTGTAATCCGTCACCAGCGAGAGTGTGAAGAGCGGCCTGAAGTATTTTATGTTCGACTTGGGTTTCTTGAGGAAAATCCCGGGTTTGAATTCGTATTTTTCGAGATACGGCTCGGCCTCGACTATGAACGTTACGTCGTCCCAGACGAACTCGTTGTAAAGGGACGGTATGAAAACCGCAAACGAGACTATGAGCAGAATAATAGAGAGAACCAGACGGTTCCTGAAAAAGGGGTAGAACCTCGCGGCGGGGGAAACCCCGCCTTCGCCGGAGCCTGAGGCCCCGTCAATGGGTGTCTGCTGCGCGGCTTTATCTTTCTTTCGGCTTTTCATTTATACAGTCGTCACGAAAAAACGAGCCTTCGCTCTGCCTCAGAATTTTAAACTATATATATAAAAGCTCCAGAAGAAATAAACAGCCGAAGCGGCCCTGGAAGGAGCGGTGCGGCATCGAGAAGCGGGGGTTAGCCCCCTTTTGCAATAATTCTCCGGTGGGTAAAATACCGTGCGGTCAAAAATAACGTCAAGGAGAAAGACATTGCCCAGGGTACTTGTGCTTCCGGGGGACGGGATAGGGGTTGAAGTTACGAAAGTTAGTCTCGACATACTCGAGATACTCGGGAAAAAACACGGCGTCGAATTCGAATTCGAAACCGGGCTTTTCGGCGGCAGCTCTATAGACGCCCACGGGATACCGGTTACTAAAGAGGTGCTCGATAAGGCCAAGGCTTCCGACGCCGTCCTGATGGGCGCCGTAGGCGGGCCGAAGTGGGAGAACCTGGAGCATGCGAAAAAACCCGAGAGCGGACTCCTCGCAATAAGAAAGGAGCTCGATGCGTTCGCTAATCTTAGACCTGCCGTCGTGTATCCCGCGCTCGCTGACGCATCGACTTTGAAAAGGGACGTTGTCGAAGGGACGGACATAATGGTCGTGAGGGAGCTTACGGGAGGGATATATTTCGGAACCCCGAGGGGCATAGACAAAATCTCGGACGGCGAAGAGAAGGGATACAACACGCTCGTGTATACGACCCACGAAATAGAGAGGATCGCAAGGGTGGCTTTCGACATAGCGAGGAAGAGAAAGAAGCGGGTTACTTCCATAGACAAGGCGAACGTGCTAGAGGTTATGCAGCTCTGGAGGACGATAGTTACGAAAGTGAGGGAAGAGGAGTACCCGGATGTGGAGCTGGAGCATCTTTACGTGGACAACGCCGCGATGCAGCTCATCAGGAGGCCGAAGAGCTTTGACGTTATGCTCGCGGGAAACCTGTTCGGCGATATTATAAGCGACGAGGCCGCGCAGCTTACGGGCTCGCTCGGCATGCTGCCCTCGGCCAGCATCGGGAAGGGCGCGCTTTATGAGCCGGTTCACGGGAGCGCCCCGGACATCGCCGGGCAGGACATCGCAAACCCGATCGCGTCGCTCCTGACGACGGCGATGATGCTGAAATATTCATTAAACCTGGACAAGGCTGCGGTGGAGATCGAGGACGCTGTGAAGAGGGTGCTCGAAAAGGGTTACAGGACGGCCGACATATATCAGGAAGGGACGAAGAAGGTCGGCTGCGCCGAGATGGGAAGGCTCGTGGCCGAAGAGCTTAACGGCTGAGTGGAAATCCATATATACTATCTTGCGTGAGCGCCGAATCACGCTTTAAATCCGACAACATAGATAAGGTACTTAAGAGTAACGGCAGGTTCAGGGACCTCACCGGAAGACTGAAATCCGGGAAGAGGTCCGTGAGCCTTCCGGGCCTTAAAGGCTCTTCAAAATTTTTCCTTCTGGATGCTCTCCTGAAAACCCTTGGGAGACCCGCACTATTTATATATCCCGATAAAAAAAGGGCCGAGGCCGCTGCGTGCGACCTCTCGTTCTTTCTCCGCGTAAAGCCCCCGGTACTTTTAAAAAGGGAGCTTACCGGAGGGAATGCGATATTTTCATCTACCGGTGGAATTTCGCTCGACAGGATAGCCTGGCTCGACGCCGCGGCGGCTGGAAGCGTCGTAGTCGCCGAGGCGGGGGCGCTGTTCGAGAAGACAATGCCAAAGGAAATTTTCCGCGGCTCCGTTATTAAAATCGAAAAGGGAGACATTATCGCAAGGGAAGACCTCACGGAAAGGCTTATTCAGGCGGGGTACTCTGCTGCCGATTTCGTACAGGGTCCGGGAGAGATAAGCACCAGGGGAGCGATTGTCGACATATTCCCCCCGGGAGCCGGGGACCCTGTGAGGGTGGAATTCATCGGGGACGAGATAGGGTCGCTGAGATACTTCAGCGCCGAGGACCAGAGGTCGAAAGATAAGGTTTCGAGCGTGAGCATTCCTCCGGCGAGCGAGGTGATAATGACGGGGGCCGGCATCGAACGGGCCGCCCGATACCTGAGACGCCGGGCAGGGGACAGCGAGGTCACGGCGAGGGACAAGTTCTCTCTCATGGATGAAATCGAGGCGGGGAAAAGGGTGCCGAATATCGAATGGCTCCTCCCCGCGTTTTATGAAAATCCCGGCGCTGTATTCGATTACCTTCCGGACGATCTCATAATCGTAAACGACTTCCCAGAGGAGACCGGGGAGATATTGAGGCTCCATGCCGAAACCACTGGAGATACGGCCGCGCGGATAAGAAAGCAGCTCAAGATAGCGCCCGAGGAGGGGGAGCTCTTTCTCTCCGGGGAAGATGTCAGCCAGGGGCTTTCGAACTACCAGAATATATTCCTGCCGGTTCTCGAAGCCGGGGAGGCCAAAGCCGAGACGATAAGGTTCGACGGGCGGCTGCCGGAAATCGAAACCCGGAAGGAGCACGAGTCGCCGCTCGACGCGCTCATCGAGGAAATAGACAGGGCGAAGCACGAAGGATACGAGCTTCACGTCGTATTCAAGACTGAGACCGAGCTCGAAAAGCTCCTTTCGCTCCTTCGCGAAAGGGGAGTGAAGAAGCTGAGGGCGCATACGGGCGACCTGTCGCACGGATTCATACTGCCGGAAGCCGATGTTGAGGTAGTAACTGAATGGGACATACTCGGGGAGAAAAAGGAAAGGCGCGCGGCGAAGAGGGGTAAGGATGCACCGTCGGCGTTTATAACTTCCTTCAGCGAGCTGAAACCCGGGGATTATATCGTACACGTCGATTTCGGAATCGGCGTTTTCAGGAGCCTGAAGCGGCTCAAGATAGGAAATTCCGAGGGCGACTTCATACAGTGCGAGTATGCCGGCGGCGATAAGATCTACGTTCCGATAGACAAGCTCAGGCTCGTTCAGAGATATATCGGCGACGGGAAGCCGCACAAGGTGGACAGGCTCGGCCATCAAAGCTGGAGCCTGAGAGTAAAGAAGGTCAGGACGGCTGTAGAGAGCGTGGCGAGGGAGCTGCTTGAGCTCTATGCCCGGAGGAAGGCGAGGAAGGGATACGCATTCTCGCCGAGGGATGATATGTTCAGGGAGTTCGAGCTCGCATTCGACTACGAGGAGACGCCCGACCAGGAGGCCGCAATCGAAGACGTCCTCAAGGACATGGAGGCCGCAATGCCGATGGACAGGCTCATATGCGGGGACGTCGGATTCGGAAAGACGGAGGTCGCACTCCGGGCCGCGTTCAAGGCCGCCTCGGATGGAAAGCAGGTTGCTTTTCTTGTCCCCACAACGCTCCTGGCGCAGCAGCATTTCAACACTGCCCGGAGGAGAATGAGCGGATATCCGGTAACCATAGAATCGCTTTCGAGGTGGAAAGCCGGAAAGGAGGCTGGAAGGATTCTTCACGGGCTCGAAGAGGGAAAGATAGATATCCTAATCGGAACGCATGCCCTCCTGGGGCAGAAGGTGAAGTTTAAAGACCTCGGGCTCGTCGTCGTGGACGAGGAGCACAGATTCGGAGTCGCGCAGAAGGAGAAGCTTAGAAAGATGAGGGAGGGCGTTGACGCCATATCCATGAGCGCTACCCCGATACCGAGAACGCTTCAGCTTTCTCTCGCGAAGATAAGGGACATAAGCCTCATAAACACCCCGCCCGAGGGGCGTCAGGCGATAGAGACATACATATATAAATCCTCGCCGGATATAATCGTCGAAGCCGTAGCGAGGGAGCTTGCACGGGGCGGCTCCGTATTTTTCATCCACAACCGCATCGAGAGCATATACAGAACGGCTGACAAAATCAGGAAGCTCCTTCCGGAAGCGAGGATAGAAGTCACCCACGGAAAGATGAGCGAGAAGGAGCTCGAGAAATCGATTTCGAGGTTCATCGAGGGGGAGTTAGACATACTCGTGACGACGGCGATCGTGGAATCGGGCCTCGACATACCGACGGCGAATACTATAATCATCGACGACGCGCATATGTTCGGCCTCGCGGACCTTTATCAGTTGAGAGGCAGGGTCGGGAGGTCTGACAAGAAGGCCTACGCGTACATGCTTATTCCTGCGGCCGGTGGAATTTCGGAGGACGCGCGGCGGAGGCTCCAGGCGATATCGGAGCTGAAGGAGCTGGGCTCGGGCTATAAGCTCGCGCTCTCGGATCTCGAGATAAGGGGCGCGGGGCATCTCTTCGGCACCGAGCAGTCGGGACACGTAGCCGACGTGGGGCTCGAGCTTTATCTCGACATGCTGGAAGGGGCGGTGAGGAGACTCGAAGGTCAGGAGCCCGAGGACGAGAGGGAGCCGGAGATATCCTTCGGCTCGCCGGCGTTCATCCCGGACACCTATATTGAGAACGAGACGGAGAGGCTCCTTTTCTATAAGAGGCTATCTTCGGCGGCTGGCCTCGAAGAGGTAAGCGGTATTGTGACCGAGCTTGTGGACAGGTTCGGCGAAGTGCCCGCGCCTGCATCGGGGCTTATAGGTGTTATAGAGCTCAGGATAATCATGAGAAAGCTCGGCGTCGAAAAGGCTGACATAACCGCCAAGAGGGCGATTATTCAATTCTCCCGGAGATCGAGATTTTACGCGTCTTATCCGCCGCATGGGAAGCTCGAGCTCTACTTCGAGACCGAAAACCCGGTGGAAGAGGTGAGGAGCGTTCTAGATGCGCTCTCCGGAAAAGAGATAACGGATCGAGACATTAACAGGCATAGAGTTAAAAGGAGATAGGAGTCATGAGATTTCTGTTGTTTCTGGCCATTTGTTTTCTGATCGCGGGATGCGGGGATCTGGATAAGTTTTACGAGGCGAGAAAAGCCGGCGTCCAGGCGGTGCCCCAAAACCCGGAGGTCATAGCGCTTGTCGGCGAAGAAGAGATAACGAAAGGGGATTTGAACGCAGCCCTGGCGAAGCTCCCCTACAAACAGAAAGCGCTTTACGAATCCTCGCCCGGAAGGATGGCCGCATATCTCGACACGCTGATTAACCAGAGGGTCCTGAGCGCGGAGGCAGTGAAGAGGGGAATCGACAAAAGAGAGGACATTATCGAGAGAACGGAAAATCTTAAGCGCCAGCTCGTCGGGCAGGCCCT
The DNA here is from genome assembly GCA_020054175.1 of Candidatus Dadabacteria bacterium. Classification (GTDB taxonomy): domain Bacteria; phylum Desulfobacterota_D; class UBA1144; order Nemesobacterales; family UBA2774; genus JADLGH01. Next base: position 1,231 of record JAGVLR010000166.1, on the reverse strand, counting down.
GGCACAGGAGATACTCAGCAGCATAGATGTCGGGGAGGACGGCGCCAGGGAGTACTACAAAAAGAACCTCCCGGAATTCGAGAGGGTAAGGGCCAACACCCTCATAGTCAGGCAGGGGACCGACAAGGCAGCCGCCTCGGAAAAGGCGCTGTCCATTGCCGAAAGGGCAAGGGCCGGCGAGCCATGGGAAAGCCTTTCGGCGGAGGCTGACGAGAGCAGGAATGAATATATAAATAGAGGGATTTTCCCAGCGGAAGCCGAGGCGGATATATTCAGCGGGAAGGAAGGTGAGATTTCAGGTCCGCTGGAAGTTGGGAATGAATTCTTTATAATTAAACTGGAGAAAGGGCCCGAGCCTGTACCGTTCGCCGAGGTATCCCGGAAGATAGAGTCGGCCATTGTGAACGAGAAAGTGCTCGAATATGTAAACGGCCTCCGGGAAAAGTGGGGCGTTGTGGTTTACAAAGAAAGACTAGAGGAGTGAAGGGACAGTGAATAAGATGAAAACGGGATTCTTTAAAGGGTTTATAATCGCCGCGGCCCTTTTGTTCGCGGGACAGGCGGCCGAATCTAGGGAAACGGTGGACAGGGTTGTCGCGATAGTGAACGACGACATAATCACGCTCTCCGAGATGAATGAAATGGTTACGAGCATCAATCTCACAAATAATCAGAACATGGATCAGAACCAGGTCCTCCAGCAGATGATAGAGCAGAAGCTCTTCGAGCAGGAAGCCGAAAAGCTCGGGATAAAGGTGAGCGAGGCCGAGCTCGACGCCGGCATTGCGCAGGTGAAGCAGAGGTTTAACCTCAACGACGAGCAGATGGCGGAAGTTTTACAGAAGCAGAACCTTACGATGGAGAGCTTCAGGGAACAGTGGAGGCTGCAGACACTCAGCAGCAAGCTCCTCGATGCCCAGCTTAAGAACAATATCGTCGTAACGGACCAGGAAATAGCCGCGTATTACCGGCAGAATTATGACGGCTCCGGCGCTCCGGCAAGCGCGGCGGCGGCCCCGTCGAGCAGCCCCGTTGCGGAAGTGCGTATAGCGCACATATTGATTTCGGCCAATTCGCCGGATGCCGCTGCACGTGCCGAGAAGGTCGCCGAGATGGCGAAATCGGGACAGGATTTCGCTCAGCTCGCAAAGGAATATTCCGATGACAGCCTCTCGGCGGATAAGGGCGGAGACCTCGGCTATTTCAAGGAGGGAGACCTCATCGAGACTCT
>JAGVLR010000267.1 GCA_020054175.1 Candidatus Dadabacteria bacterium | reverse complement strand
GTCGGCGGTATCGAAGCAGAGGCCTGTATGCTCGGCCAGCCGCTCTACATGCTCGTGCCCGAAGTAGTCGGATTCAAGCTCCACGGCCAGCTCGCCGAGGGAGTTACAGCGACGGACCTCGTTCTCACGGTTACCGAGATGCTGAGAAAGAAGGGCGTCGTCGGAAAGTTCGTCGAGTTCTACGGCCCGGGGCTTTCGCAGCTTGCGCTTTCGGACAAGGCGACCATCGCGAACATGGCCCCCGAGTACGGTGCGACGATGGGATTTTTCCCCGTCGACGAAGAGACGCTTACATATCTCAGGATAACGGGCAGGGACAGAAAGCTTGTCGAGCTCGTCGAGGCGTACACCAAAGAGCAGGGCCTCTTCAGGACGGACGATACGCCCGATCCTGTATACACCGAGACGCTCGAGCTCGATATTTCAACCGTCGAGCCTTCCATGGCCGGGCCGAGCCGCCCGCAGGACAGGGTTCCTCTTAAAGACCTCAAGGAATCATACGAAAACGTTCTTAAAACTAAAACGAAAGACCCCGAAGGCAAGAACCTCGGGAAGAAAGTTACAGTTAAGCTCGAAGACGGCTCAGACGCCGAGCTCGGAAACGGCTCTGTCGTCATCGCGGCCATAACGAGCTGCACTAACACCTCGAACCCGTCCGTTATGGTGGGCTCGGGGCTCGTGGCGAAAAAGGCCGTCGAAAAAGGGCTGACAGTTAAGCCGACTGTGAAGACGAGCCTCGCGCCGGGGTCTAGAGTCGTAACGGACTACCTCGACGCCGCCGGGCTCACGCCTTATCTCGACGAGCTCGGATTCGACCTCGTCGGCTACGGCTGCACGACCTGCATCGGCAACAGCGGCCCGCTTCCCGCCCCGATAGAAGAGGGCATAAAGGCGAACGACCTCACCACCGCCGCAGTTCTCAGCGGAAACAGGAATTTCGAGGGGAGGGTGCACCCGTTCGTTAAGTTCGCATACCTCGCTTCCCCGCCGCTCGTCGTAGCGTTCGCGCTCGCGGCCACGGTGGACATTGACGTTTACAACCAGCCCATAGGAACAGGCAAGAACGGAGAACCCGTATACCTAAAGGACATATGGCCCTCGCAGAAGGAGATCAGGGACACCGTTAACAGCGTGCTCAACCCGGAGATATTCAGGGCGCAGTACAAGTCCGTTTTCGACGGCGACGACACCTGGAAGAGCCTCGACGTCCCCGAGGGGAATCTTTACAAGTGGGACAAGACCTCGACGTATATCCAGAACCCGACGTTCTTCGAGACCTTCTCGCTCAATCTCCCGAAGACGGGCGACATCAAAGGCGCTTACGTCCTCGCCCTCCTGGGCGATTCCATAACGACTGACCATATCTCCCCCGCGGGCTCCATACCGAAGGACAGCCCCGCAGGGAAGTATCTCATAGGGCACGATGTCGGGCCCAGGGACTTTAACAGCTACGGCTCCCGCCGCGGAAACCATGAAGTCATGATTCGCGGCACGTTCGCCAATATAAGGATAAGAAACCAGATGCTCGACGGCGTCGAGGGCGGCCTTACGAAATACGTCCCCTCGGGAGAGCAGATGACGATTTTCGACGCTTCCATGAAATACCAGGAGGCCGGGCTTCCGCTGATAGTTATCGGCGGTAAGGAGTACGGCACGGGAAGCTCCCGCGACTGGGCGGCGAAGGGCACCGTCCTTCTCGGGGTGAATGCCGTTATAGCCGAAAGCTACGAGAGGATTCACAGGAGCAATCTCGTGGGCATGGGCGTCCTCCCGCTTCAGTTCAAGGAAGGGGAGAGCAAGGAGACCTACGGCCTCACCGGGTATGAGCGCTACGACGTAGGCGGCATCTCCGAGGGGCTTACGCCGGGCAAGGACATAACCGTGAAGGTTACCAGGCCCGACGGAAGCAGCTTCGATCTTCACGTAACCTGCCGTCTCGACAGCCCCGTCGAGGTCGAGTATTACAAGAACGGCGGGATATTGCAGACGGTTTTAAGGCAGATGATGAAGTCGTAAAACCCCGCTTCGCCGGGACAGGCCTTTAAGAAGCAGTGGCATCAGCCGATACGGGCTGCGCCGGAAACCTGCGTGTTTTGAACGCGGAAGGGCCGGCGGGCCCGCCCAAAAGTTGAATTCTGCTTGTTTTTTATTTATATTTCAGTCCAAATTTTTTATACAGGAGTTTCAACAATGTCATCTCGTAAACCCGCTTCGGGTGAGAAAATACAGATAGATACAGCGAACGACAGACTGATCGTGCCTGACAATCCCATTATTCCCTTCATAGAGGGAGACGGCACGGGACCAGACATATGGCATGCGTCGCAGATAGTTTTCGACGCCGCTGTAGAGAAAAGTTACGGGGGAAAGAGAAAGATAACCTGGCACGAAGTGCTGACCGGTGAAAAAGCTTTCGAAGAGAAAGGCGAATGGCTCCCCGACGAAACGATAGAGGATTTGAAGGAATACATAGTATCCATAAAAGGACCCCTCACGACACCGATAGGCGGCGGCATAAGGAGCCTTAACGTCGCCCTC
>JAGVLR010000164.1 GCA_020054175.1 Candidatus Dadabacteria bacterium | reverse complement strand
TCTTCAAAGCAGATAGAGCGCATAACGTCCATGTGCGGTGCGTCCATACCCCCGAGTCTCAGGGCCGAGCTCAATAAGTGCAGGGCCGACGACGACACTGCGCGAAGAGTCGGAATCGACCTCTGCATAGCCCAGGCGACAGAGCTGATAGAACGCGGCGCCGCAGGAATTCATTTCTACGTTCTCAATAAATCCGACCACATAAAAGAAATCATCGAAGCCCTTCCCCTCCGGCGCTCCGGCGGCTACGAGAACCGCATCGGCGCGGGGACCCCGGGAATAAGCCTGTAGGTACCGATGCCCGATACCGTAAACCTCTTTAACAGGGTAGCCAGGCGCTACGATTCCCTGAATACATTCTTCAGCATGGGCATGGACAGGCTCTGGCGGCGGCGTCTGGCCAGGGCTGTAAGCGGCTCGAAAACGGTGCTCGACATAGCCACGGGCACAGGCGAAGTCGCCCTGGAAACTGTCGATGTCCTTCCTGAAGCGCGCGTTTTCGGCGTCGACCCGAGTTCCGAAATGCTCCTTCTCGCGAGAAAGAAGATAGCATCCCGGGGGCTTTCAGAGAGAATATCCCTCGCCCGCTGCCAGGCGGAAACGCTCCCCTTCAGAGACGGCTCCTTCGACGCCGTAACCATAGCGTTCGGCATAAGGAACACCGTCGACCCGGGGCTTTCTCTCTCGGAGATGAGAAGGGTTCTGAAGCCCGGCGGAAGGCCGCAGTGCTGGAATTCGCGATACCGCGCCAGAAGCTCTTCGCACCGCTTTATTTATTTTATTTCAAGAACATTCTGCCGCTCGTGGGCTCTCTCTTCGGAACCAGGAAGGAATACAAGTATCTCTCGGATTCGACATCCGAATTCCCGCAGAGAGAAAAATTCCTCGATCTCATGAGAGAAGCCGGGCTCACGCCGGAAAAATCCATCGAAATGATGCTTGGAATAGTGATCCTCTACACCGGCGTCAAACGCTCGCCCGTATAAGTATCCCAAAGCGACTTATAAATATTGACCGTTACTCGGTCGTCAAACGCCGAAAATACACTAGTTTAAAATGAGAAAGCATGCGGAGCTTTTTACGGCGCGAGGCGCTCTATCAGCCATTCGCCGGAAGGGAGTTTCGTGTAGCGAATTCTGTCGTGGAGCCTGTCCGGCCTTCCCTGCCAGAATTCTATAGACAAAGGAATGAGCCTGTATCCGTTCCAGTAAGGAGGCCGCGGGATATCGGAGCCTTCGTATTCGGCTTCGAGCTTGCGGTAGCGCTCTTCGAGATACTCCCTGTCAGGTATAACCCTGCTCTGCTCGGAAGCCCATGCCCCCAGCTGACTCCCACGGGGACGCGAAGCGAAATAGGCGTCCGCGGCGCTTCCGGGAAGCATCTCGACTGTGCCATCTATGCGCACCTGCCTTTCGACCCTCTCCCACCAGAAACACATGGCGGCGTTCGGATTGCCCGAGAGCTCGTCCCCTTTCCGGCTCTCGGAGTTGGTGTAGAAAACGAATCCCCTCTCGTCGAGGCCCTTTAAGAGAAGCATTCTGAGAGAGGGCTTCAAGTCGGGTGAAACGGTAGCGAGCGCGAAAGCGTCCGGGTATTTGAGGCCCGAGCCGGCCGCCGCCTCTTCATACCATCTTTCGAATTGCTTGAAGGGATCCCTGTCGAGGTCCTTTTCTCCAAGCTCTTTCAGGCCGAATTGTGCGTGCCCTGTTTTTTCCAATTTTACGCCCGTAGGTAAACCGGTCCGTTATAGAATCTTCCTAAGAGTTTTAGTTAAAACCGGCGACGAGAAATTATACCCCAGTTCCGTGAGCTTTACAGGCACGGCCCGGGTGCTCGTGAGCAAAAGCTCGTCGGCCATTTCCCCGAATACCGCGCGGGCGGCAAACTCCGGCAGAGGAATAAACGCCGGTCTGTTGAGCGCCGAGGCGAGGGCCTTCGTGAACTCCTCGTTTGTCACAGTATCGGGAGACACCATATTTACGGGCCCGTCGGCGTCCTTCGCTTCGAGGAGGTAACAAATCCCTTCCGTGATATCCTCCATCGAAATCCAGCTCCAGTACTGCTTCCCGCTTCCTATCCTGCCCGCGATCCCGAGCTTGAAGGGAATAAGCATCTGTTTTAACGCTCCGCCCTCGAGAGAAAGCACCATTCCGATACGCAGCTTGACGACCCTTATACCGGCCCCTTTGCCGATGTCGAGCGCATTCTCCCATCTGCCGCTGACATGCGCGAGGAACCCCTTCCCCTGGGGGCTTTCTTCCGTCAGGACTTCGTCCCCCCTGTCGCCGTAATACCCGACTCCGGACGCCGCTACGACAACCCCGGGCTTTGACTGCAGGCCCGCAAGCGCCTTCATAAGAAGCTCGGTTCCCTTTACGCGGCTCTCCAGAATGCGCGCCTTTTTCTCCTCGGTCCACCTGCCGGCGACGTTCTCGCCAGCGAGGTGCACAACGCCGTCGTGGCATTCGAGTCCCGCGCTATCGATTTCTCCCTCGTCGGGATTCCAGTAAACGGCGTCGCCCGCCGAGGCCTTGCCCTTCGAGCGGACCAGCCTCGTAACGGTGTGGCCCTTACTTTTCAGGAGAGGGAGGAGATGGGAACCCACCAGCCCCGACGATCCTGTAACGAGAACTTTCATTGCTTCACCTCTTTTAAGCTTAACACACGGAGGGTGTCAAAAAAGAATTAGTTCAGGAGCCGAACACTTCCAGAATTGTTTTCTGATACTCCCTCACCTCTTCGAAGTCTATGTAATAGTGCGGTGCGCTCAGTATCGGGAGATCCAGGATCTCACGGTAGGAGCTGATCCTCTTTCTGCACTCGTCGGGGCTTCCTACTACGGCAAACGTATTCACCATATCGTCGCTGACAGCTGCTATCATCGACTTCACGTCGCCATTCAGAAAGGCTTCCCGTATCTTCGCAGTTTCCGCCGTGAAGCCGTGGAGCCTGAATGGAGGCTCGTACGTCCTCACCGTCCCATAAAACGCTATGGTCGCCCTGGCGGCCTCCATGGCCCGCTTCCTGTCGCGAGACACGGCGCAGGTTATGATGGACGCAACATTGAATCTCCCGCGCTCCCTTCCCGCCGCTTCAAGGCCCGCCTTAATCTCCGGCATGACAGCCTCCCTTAAATATCTCTCCGAGCAGACCACGTGCCCGAGATAGCCGTCGGCCTTTTCGCCCGCTGCGCGGCACATCCCGCCGCCAACCCCGGCGAGGTAGATGGGAATATTATTCCTCACGGTTCTGAATGGACGGTGATACCCCTTCGTGTTGATGTCGTAGTATTCGCCCTCGTACCTGAGAGCGCCCTCGCCCGCCTTTTCCGTGACGAGCCTTACAACGTCTATGCACTCCTTTATGCGCGCAACGGGTTTTCCGTGAGATATGCCGTGCCACATCTCGTTCGTCCGCCGCGCGCCGGTCCCAAGGCCAAGTATAAGCCTTCCGCCGGAGATTTCGTCGAGGTCGAGCGCGGTGAGCGCGGTGACGAGAGGCGTCCTCACAAAAGCGAGAGCCACTGCAGTACCGAGCTTTATATTTTTCGTTACGGAAGATACGTAGGAGAGCTGCTCGAAGGACGTCCTGTAAAGCTCTGTCGCCCATATGGAGTCGAACCCGGCAGCCTCGGCGTCCCTTGCGAGAGGGAGGAGGCCCGAGATTTCGTCCGAGTCGAGTATGAGTCCCACAGGTTTCATGGCAGAAACAATAAAGGCGGCACTGGGCCGCCTTTAGTTTTGTTTTCTATATTACAGCCGAAACGCGCCGGCATCTCTGCCAGACGCCTCCGACATTAACGTAAAATTACTCTTTCTTGTCTTCCGTTTCAGCCTTGGGGGCCTCTTCGGGAGCAGCCTCCGCTTCCGGGGCCGTCTCGGTTGCAGGCTCAGCTGCGGCCTCCGGAGTCGCTGCCTCTTCCGCAGGCGTTTCAGGTGCGCTTACAGGCTCTTCCGGAGCTGCCTCGGCAGCCGGGGTTTCCGGCGTTTCCGCGGCCTTTTCCTTTTCTATAAGCCCGAGCTCTTCCGCGGATTCCTTCTTTCCGCTCTTTGCCTTTGCGGTGGTCTCCTGTTTCTTCGGAGCGGCCTTGGCCTTCTTCTTTTTCGCCGGCTTGAATTCCTCTTCGACGAGCTCGATTATGGATATCGGGCTGTTGTCGCCTCTCCTGAATCCGAGCTTTATAATCCTCGTGTATCCGCCCGGGCGGTCCTTGAACTTAGGCGCTATCACGTCGAAAAGCTTCCTTAAAACTTCGTTGTCGCGAACATAAGCCGCGGCCTGCCTTCTCTTGTGGAGGCTGCCGTCCTTGGCCAGGGTTATCAGCTTTTCGGCTATCCTTCTAAGCTCCTTGGCCCTCGTGTCGGTGGTCTTTATCTTGTCGAAGCGAAAGAGGTCCGTAACCATGTTCCTGAACATGGCCTTTCTGTGCTTTGTCGTAACCCCAAGCTTGCGCCCGATTCTTTTATGTCTCATCGTAAATTCTCCGGTTCTGTT
>JAGVLR010000181.1 GCA_020054175.1 Candidatus Dadabacteria bacterium | reverse complement strand
GCTGGGGTGGGTGGAAGATTTAGCGAAGACGCGATGATTTTTAGCACAATTTCGCCCCGTCCCGTGACTTTTGCTACTTTTGGTCAAGCAAAAGTAGAAAAGATTTGCTCTAAATCTTTTAAAGGCTCAGATTCTGAATCAAGTTCAGAATGACAGATTATAAAAACATGGATTCCCGATACGAGCATTCGGGAATGACAAATGTGGGGGTCGCGCAGTGGATCATAGTCTGTGCTACATCGGTCTCCTGCGCACGTGGTGCGCCACACGTAGTGTGGTTTTCGACGCAGCACCTGCAATGTTAAAATCACTTGACGCACGAAGGCTGACACACCTCCATCCTTGCTACGTCGATTGCCAGCGGTCGCTGACCGCTAGCCGGTGTTTTTGAGACCGGCGGAAATGCCGTTTATGCTGAGCTTGAGGTCGTCGATGAGCGCGGCCTTTTCCCCGGTCGAGAAATCGCCCTTGAGAAGCCTCCGGAGAAGCCCGACCTGTATGTAGCTGAGAGAATCGATGTAAGGATTCCGCAGCTCGATGGATTTTTGCAGGAAGGGATTATTGTCGAGTATGCGTTTTTCGCCCGTTATGCGGAGAACGATCTCTTCGGTGAGGTTGTATTCATCCCTTATCCTCCCGAAAATTCTCCTGCCGACTTCCTTCGGGCGGACGAGAAAAGAGTATTCGAGGGCGATCCACATATCGGCGCGGCTGAGAGTCATCTGGATATTGTCGATGTGAGACCTGAAGAAACGCCAGTTCGCATACATATCGCGGAGCAGCTGGAGATTCCTGCGGGGAGCCTTGTCGACGAACCTTTTCAGCGCCGTGCCGACGGAGTAAAAACCCGTGATGAGATGGCGGTTCTGGGTCCAGCTGAAAACCCACGGTATGGCGCGGAGGTCGTCTATGCTCTTCGCACGCGAGCGGCGGGCGGGACGCGAGCCGATGCCCATCTGCTGAATCATCGAAATAGGAGTCGATTGAAGGAAGTAGCCGTAGAAATCCGGGTCGTCGTAGACGAGCTCACGCCAGACGCCGCGCGCCTCTGCGGCGATCTCCTCCATGACCTCCTCCCAGTGAGGGTTCACTTCCTCGTGGTTAAGGCTCGTCAGAACGACGGACGAGAGAACGAGCTCGAGGTTGTCCTCGGCGATGTCTGGGAGGGAGTAGTTGCTGTAAATGACCTCCCCCTGCTCCGTGATTTTTATCGCGCCGTCGACTGTCCCGGCGGGGCGCGCGAGTATGGCCTGGTTCGTCGGGCCCCCTCCCCTGCTCACGGTGCCGCCGCGCCCGTGGAAGAACCTGTTCCTGATGCCGAACTCGTCGGCGATGGATTTGAGGAGGCGCTGTGCCTTGTGTATCTCCCAGCCGGCGCAGAGTATGCCGCCGTCCTTGCCGCTGTCGGAGTAGCCTATCATTATCTCGGAGAAGTTTCCGCGAGCCGATATGTGCTCCCTGTAAACCGGCTCCGAGAAGAGCTTCCGCATGACGCCCGGGGCGTTCAGGAAATCGTCTATCGTCTCGAAGAGCGGCACGATGTTTATGGCGCTCGTTATCCTGACGCTGTCCGAGCGGTAGAGCCCGGCCTCTTTGAGGAAGAGGAGAACTTCGAGGACGTTGGCCGCGCTCCGCGTCATGCTTATGACGTATGTATCGATGCAGTCGGGGCTCACCTCTTCGAGGCATTCTCGCATAGTGCGGGACGTGAGGAGCAGCTCCTTCGTTTCGGGCGAGAGCGGGAGCCAGTCGGGGATGAGCGGGCGGGGGTTTTTAATCTCGCGCGTCAACCATTCGAATTTCTTGTCGTCCGTCATACCGCCGTAATTGACGAGCCCGAGCCGCTCGGTTATCTCCGAAAGCGCCGCCGTGTGAACTGCGCTGTTCTGCCGTATGTCGAGCCTGGCCGTGTGGAACCCGAACACCCCGGCCTGGCGGATGAGCATCTTCAGAGTGGAGTCCGCGAGTTTTTCCCCCTTATTCTCCCGGAGGCTCCTGTCGATCATGTGGAGGTCGGCCAGAAATTCCTCGCAGCGCGCGTACGGCGGGACAGGGCCGGCCTCGCTTGAAGTTACGGCGGCGAGCCTCATCTCGACGTGCTCCAGAAAGATCCTGTAATACTCGTCCGCGTTGTGTATGCCCCTCTCTTCCGCTCTCTTCTTCATCTCGGGTGTGACGGCGCGGCGAAGCTCCCGGCTTACGGGGACTATTTTCACCGACGAGCTAAGCTGGCGCTTGAGACGCCGGAGCCGTTCTACGTGTTTGTCGACGGCGAGGGCTTTCTGCATCTCCAGGACTTCGCGCGTTATCTTGTGGGTGACGAACGGGTTTCCGTCCCTGTCGCCGCCCACCCACGAGCCGAACCTGAGAAAAGACGGAAAGCTCACATCCGAGACTTCATAGCTCTCCTTTATCTTCTTTTCGAACTCGTCGTAAACTTTCAGGAGCGCGTCGAAGATCGTCTCCCGGAAGTAGTAGTGGATGTTCCGCGCCTCGTCGAGCGGGGTCTTCTTGAACGGCGGGACTTCCTCCGTTTGCCAGAGCCCTATAAGCTCGGCTTGTATCTCTTCTTCAACCGCCTTCCTGCCCTCGGCGTCGAGCAGCCCGCTTCCCAGCTCTGCCAGGAGGGCCGAAATGTAGCGGAATTTTTCGAGAACGATGTGGCGGTTGACCTCCGTCGGGTGAGCTGTCAGGACGAGGTCTATCGACAGCGAATCGACGAGCGATTTGAACTCATCATAAGAAACGCCCTTTTCCATGAGCGCGGCGAAGAGGCTCTCGATGGAGCCCTCGCTCGAATCCTTGACGTCGGATATGTACTTATAGTCCCGGCGGCGGCGTATTCTGTGAATCTGCTCGGCTATGTTTACGAGCTTGAAGTATATCGTGAACGCGCGCGTGACTTTATAAAGGTCTTCGTCGGAGAGGCTTCTTATCATCGCCACCAGCTCGTCCTTCTGGCTCTTCCGGTAGCGGGTTCGCATCTCTTTCGTGAGGGCGCGAATCCTCTCTTCGATGTCGAAAATCTCGCGGCCTTCCTGGCCGATGAGCACCCATCCGAGGATGTTCCCGAGAAAGCGGACGTCGTTCCGAAGCGGCTTTTCCTTGTCCGTGGTGTCGATGTTCCGGTTTTTATCCCTTTTCATCCTGCCGCTCCCCCGGCCCGGGCCGGCGCGTTTAACATATTATCAATGCACGATTTTTATCTCGAAGTGAAGGCCTTCCTGTTTCTGTACCTCGGCGATTATGCGGAAGATGTTCTGCGCCGTGGGATTACCCTTCGGCCCGAGCATGCGGATGAGGCTTTCGGGCTTTTTGCGCATCGTGCGTGAAAGCTCCTCGAACCCGCTCGTCGCCTTGATGAAATCCCTCAGCTCGGCCTTGCCTGCCGCGAGGTCCCCGGCCATGAGACTCTCGATAGCCTGCTTTAATAGCCCTGCTCTGAACTCCGGATCGCGCCTGACCCTGGCGCGCACGGTATTCTTAACGCCCCGCATAGTCACTTTAGTACACTCCCTCATGATGTGATGTTTTCTGTCTCGCGAATTATAGGGCCGCCCTATGAAACAGGGAATGGAAAGAACCCGCAGATTCCCCGGCATGGCGCCCGTCATCCTCCAAGACATTACAGATAAATCTACCACATGCACGCCACGCGTGCAGGAGACCGAAGTAGCAGCATTATTGCCATTATCACCTGACGCGCTCCCGCTGATTTTGGCACCTCCTGCGCTACGTCGGAAAGCACACTACGTGTGCGTTGCAAGATTAAGGCTGCTGTCGGTGACTGTGCGACAGGTGATTTCGGCACCTCCGGTGCTATGTCGAAAGAGACACTACGTGTGCGCGTGCAGGAGACCGAAGTAGCTCTGTTGTTGCCATTATCACCTGACGCGCTTCCGATGATTTTGACGCCGCCCGTGCTACGTCGGAAAACACACTACGTGTGCGTTGCAAGATTAAGGCTGCTGTCGGTGACTGTGCCACAGCGATAATGGCGCCTCAACTGCAAATACAAATCCCCCCATACCCCCCTTTTTCTAAGGGGGGATAAAAGATTAAAGGCAAAAGTAGCGGAACCGGCGCTGAATAGTTCATAATGATAAGCCGGAGCCCGGGGCAGAGGCTTATAAACGCGACGCAAAAAATGTCGATTACAATATACTGAATACGGGACACTTCGCCCTCGAAGAGGACCACGTTTTCATAACCTCTAAGATGCGGGAATTTCTGAATGACGCAGTTTAGAATACGGAGGGGATCCATGCCTGTTTTGCTGACATTTACATTTACTCTATTTGCTTTTGCACTGCTGACCTCATGCGGAAACGACGACTATAAGCTCCCGCCAAAGACGTATTACCGCTACGCCGAGGTCGACGGGCGGCGGATATTCTATAGAGAGGCGGGCGATCCGTCGAGGCCGGCTATCGTGCTCCTTCACGGCTACCCGGCCTCCTCGCACCAGTACCGGGAGCTGATCCCTATGCTGTCCGCGAAGTATCATGTGATCGCGCCCGACAACCTCGGCTCGGGCTACAGTGACCGTCCCGATCCGGCCGAATTCGACTACACGTTCGACGCCCTCGCCGACCATGCGGAGGGGCTCCTCGACGTTCTCGGCGTCGGAAAGTTCACGCTTTACATGCAGGACTTCGGCGCGCCCGTCGGTTTCAGGCTCATGGAGAGGAACCCGGATCGAGTGGAGGCGATAATAGTCCAGAACGGCAACGCCTACGACGAAGGCCTCACTTCCGTCCGGAAGGAATTTTTCAGGAGGGCTCATGAAGACAAAAGCCCCGAGAGCGTCGCCATACTCTACGAGCGGACGGGTGCGCCGGCGATTATCGACGGCCAGTATCTCCGCGACGTGCCCGAGGGCAAACGCGGCATAATGAGCCCCGACAGCTGGACGCACGACCTCGCATTCCTCCGGACGGAAAAGGACAGGATGATCCAGGTCGGGCTGTATCAGGACTACCAGACGAACATCGACAGCTATCCCCGGTGGCAGAAGCTCATGCGCGAGCGGCAGTACCCTGCCCTCATCGTCTGGGGAAAGAACGACCCGGCTTTCATAGCTCCCGGCGCGGAGGCGTACCTGAGAGACCTCCCCGACGCCGAGCTTCATCTCCTCGACGCCGGGCACTTCGCCCTCGAGGAAAAACCGGACGAGATCGCACGTCACATACTCGAATTCATGGAGAACATATAGGAGACACTCGCTGGAATTCGTTAGGAATGAGAGGCTGGAAGCAAGGACAAAATATAATATTGCAAACTGCGTAAGCAGCGCAGCAATACACTTCCGGGACGTCGAAATTGGCGTGAAGAAAATCGAGCGGATGAGCGTTAAAAATTTCCCCAAGGGCTGGGGTGGGTGGAAGATTTAGTGAAGACGCGAAGATTTTTAGGCGGACCGTGTCCGCTGACTTTCGAAGTAGCAGCAGTCTTGCTACTACCACCTGACGCACTTCCAGTGACTTTAGCAACGACCCAGGCTATGTCGAAAAAGACACTACGTGTCCCCCGTCCCGTGATTTTTGCTACTTTTCATCAAGGAAAAGTAGAAGTAGTTTGTTTTATTCTTTAAAGACTGGATTCCCGATACAGGCATTCGGGAATGACAGACTAGAAGGATGACGGAAGTGTGGAGTCGCGGCTGAGCCCCGCGACGTCAGATTATGGAAAACATATAGGAGGCAGCCTTTTCGGTCTGTATAATAAATATGCGTATAAAATGAACCACGAAGACAGAAAACCAGGCGCGAACGCTCCCGACGCCCTTCGCGATAAGCACCGGCGGAAGCCCAAGCTCGTCACGCGTCTCGCTGAATTCAGGGACATTCCCGCCCTGGTCGCTCTCAGCACGAAGGTGTACGGCTCCTCGGGTGTGACGGAGGGGATGCTCCGGGGCCAGATCTCGATCTTCCCCGAGGGGCAGTTCGTCGTCGAATACGAGGGCAAGATAGCCGGCTACTGCTCTACCTTCATGATAAGCGGCGACCTATGCCTCCGCCCTCACACGTGGAAGGAGATTACCGGCGGCGGGTTCGCTTCGAGGCACGACCCGGACGGCGATTATCTTTACGGCATGGAGGTCTGCGTCGACCCGTCCTACAGGGGGCTCCGCATCGGGACGCGCCTGTACGACGAGCGGCGTAAGCTCTGCCAGGAGCTTAACCTTAAGGGCATAGTCTTCGGCGGCCGTATGCCGGGCTATCAAAGACGCGCGGCGAAAGTCGGAAGCCCCGAGGAATATCTCAAGCTCGTGCAGGCCAAGAAAATCCGCGACCAGGTCATACTGTTTCACCTCTCGAACGACTTCGAGCCTGTGGGCATACTGCGGGGCTATTTACCGTTCGACTACGAATCCAGGGGCAACGCCGTCCACATGATATGGCGTAACCCGCTCGCCGTCGATCCGCCGTCGAAAGAGAAGAAAAAGCGCGGGCGGCTTCCGCGCTCCGTACGCGTGGCGACTGTCCAGTTTCAGATGCGGAAGGTGGATTCAGAAAAACAGTTCGAGGGGCAGCTAGAATATTTTATAGATATTGCGTCCGACTACGGCTCCGATTTCGTCGTATTTCCCGAGCTCGTAACGCTCGCCCTCCTCTCGGCGGCGAAAAAGAAAATGCGCCCCGAGGAATCCATAAACCACCTGACGGAATACACCGAGCGCTACACGAAGTTCATGCAGGAAATGGCGATTTCCTACAACATCAACATCATCGGCGGCTCGCACCCGACGAAGATGCACGACGGCGACATACACAACGTCTCCTACATATTCCTCCGCGACGGGGCCATACACTCGCAGGAGAAGATCCACCCGACGCCCAACGAAAAATACTGGTGGGACATGCGGGGCGGCGACACGCTCCAGACGATCCCGACGGACTGCGGGCTCATCGGCGTGCTGATCTGCTACGATACGGAATTCCCGGAAACGGCGCGCTATCTCGTGGACCAGGGGGCGGCGATAATCTTCGTCCCTTTCTGCACGGACGAGCGGCAGAGTTATCTCCGCGTGAGATACTGCTCGCAGGCGATAGCGGTGCAGAACCAGTGCTTCGTCGTGATGTCGGGGACTGTCGGCAACCTGCCGGACGTGGAGAATATGGACATTAACTACGCGGAGAGCTGCATACTCACGCCGTGCGACTTCCCCTTCGCGAGAGACGGCATAGCGGCCACGACTCCGCCAAACACGGAGACGATAGCGTTCGCCGACCTGCAGCTGGAAAACCTCTACGCGAGCCGTAACGCGGGGACTGTGCTTAACCTGAAGGACCGCCGGTTCGACCTCTACAGCGTGCAGTGGAATCAGAAGAACAATAAATAACCGGAAGCGGGCGGCTTATCTCTCGGTTTTATCAGCGAGAGGCAGCGGCGGTTTCCACGCATCTTTCGCGACGCCCGGCGCGCGCCTGCCCCAGGTGTTTTCGCGCGTATCGGGAGCGCCTGTGAAAAACCTGACGAGAAGCCTGTGGAGCATGTTCATGTTCGGCAGTATGCCGTGGAATCCGCCCACGGAATTAATAACCCTGTCTCCTATTTCCCAGTAGCCGTAATCCGCGGGCGTAACGCAGACGAGATTTTCCGGCGCGAGGAATTTCGGGACGGCCCCCTCGAACGGCACTGTGCCGTCGCCCGTGAAGCGGCAGAGCGGGTCGAGCGTGTTGAGCTTGTTCCATTGATTAGCACGGTCGGAGGAGCTGAATTTAAACTCGGGCGACGAGCCGAGCTTAACGACCTTAAGCCTCACCCTCGTTACGGCATCCACGCCCACTACCGCCAGCCACCTGTCGGGAGCCATGCCCGCGTCGGCGAGCTTGAACGAATCCACTTTTTTCCTGTGCGCCTTTCCCCACGCGAGCATGAGGGCGAATATCTCTTCGGCGCGCTGCTGAACGGGTTTATCCAGCGGGAGGCCCTTCAGCTTTATCCATTCCTTTATCGAATTCACGATGCTCGGCTGCCAGACGGCAGGGTCGAAGAGATTATCCGGCAGTCCGGAACCCGGCGGAATGTCGAGCCCGTTTTTGAAGCTCGGGACGAGGTAGTAGAGCGAAGGCGTGATACGGGCCGACTCCCTTTCGCGCGAGCTCGGGGGCGAGACGCCAAGGTCCGCAGTGCCCGTCGTAACCTTTATCACCGCCTCGAAGGAGCCTTGGTACGGCGTCGCGAGCGTCGCGACTTTATCCACGAGCGCGGCGCCCTTGTTCTTGATGTACCCCGCGATTATGAGCCCGCCCATCGAGTGCCCGACGAGATTGACTTTAGGGTTGTTTCCGTACCCTTCCCTGTAATAGTGTTTCAGGAGCTTCGTTCTATCGATGACCTCCTCGATGAAGTCCGCGAGCGCGGACTCGATGTCTTCGAGCTTCATGCGCCAGTCGTACCCGAACGGAAAAACTGGCACCTTGAGGTCTTCACGCTTTCTAAGATTATAGCGGAGCTCCTCGACGAGCTCTTTATACGCGATTTCGTAGAGCTGGTCGGGGCGGAGACGCGCGGGCTCCTGCACTTCGTATCTGAGGTCGTCGGGATGAAGCGCGACGCGCTCGTATTCTTTTGTGAGCACCGTCCAGACGAAGTCGGGCGGGAGCTTGTACTCATCCTTGAGATACGTAGCCGTTATGCCCGGCACGAATATTACTGGGTTTACGAGCGCCATCGGGGGCCTCCTTCGGGGATTATGTCGTTAAGGCAGCGGCCTTTCGGGCCCGGGGCCCGTGTCAGTCGTTCACGACCCTGTATATCGTCCACCGGGCGGTGCCGGAGACGATATACTTCTCGAACTCCTTGCCCCACTTCTTGTGGTCCTTGAGCTTGGCCAGCTTCGCCCAGGCGTCCTCGAGATCCTTAAGGCTCTTCACCTTTATCTCCGTCTCGATGGTGGACTCGTTCGCCCCGATGGAGCCCGTTATGAGCCTGACCTTGTCCGGTTTCCACCCGATCTGCGACCCGACCTCGGCGAGCCATTTTTTCATGGAATCTATTGCCGACTGCTTGTATCCGAACCGCGCCTCAACCTGCCATCTTGCGATGAACATATGCTACCCCTCCCTCGTTCTGCGGATATGATTTCAAATGATAGAACAGCACGGCGGGGAAATCAATATGAATGGAAAGAGGAGGTAATCTGTAATATGCTGCTTGCCACAAGTAATTCATTGAGGTACTATTTTACATGCGTGACAAACTGGTAACGGTCGTCGAGCACCCGAACTACATCAAGCGCGCCGAGAGACTTTTGTCTTCCGCCCAGATGGATGACGTGGCAAATATCCTCGCGGCAAATCCCCGGGCTGGAGAGGTCATGCAGGGGACAGGCGGATTCAGGAAGCTCCGCTACGCTGGTGTGGATGGAAAAGGCAAAAGCGGCGGGGTACGAGTCATCCACCTGTTTGTCGTAAAAGATAAGGAGATTCACCTCGTGGATATTTACGGAAAGAACGAGAAAGACAACCTGACAAAAGCCGAAAGAAACGAGCTTTCGAAGCTGGCGGCAATTTTAAAAGGGAGAAGTGAATGAGCGAAAGATTCGAATCCATAAGGAAGGGCGCGGAAGAGGCGATCGAATGGAAGAAGGGGAAAAAAACCGGCGCGTGCGTGAGGCGCTACACCGCTATGGACGTTGCCCACATTCGTAAAAAGACCGGCCTTAGTCAGAAGGAATTTTCGGGGGTCTTCCTGATTCCATTATCGACTCTCAGACAGTGGGAGCAGGGCAAGCGTGTCCCGCAGGGTCCAGCACAGGCGCTCCTCAGAATAATAGATAAAGACGCCGAAGCCGCGATCGATGCGCTTCACAAATAATCGTTTTCCCATCGTACTAAACTAGAAAGAAACGGCTGCTTCGCTGTCGATCCTGAGAACGGCTTCCTGGTCGAAGAGCTCTTTATACTCGTTTTTTATGCTCTCTATGGAAGCGTCCGCCTGCTGTGCCGAGGCGTCGTCGTAAAGGAGAAAAATCGTTCTGGAATCTTCTTTTATCATCTCGCCCGACTGCATC
>JAGVLR010000159.1 GCA_020054175.1 Candidatus Dadabacteria bacterium | reverse complement strand
TATCGAGATCGACTCCCTGAAACGCCGCAGGCGGAATGCCGACGAACGAAAGGGCCGAATAGCGGCCGCCGATGTTGGGGTCGTTGAGGAAAATTTTTCTGAACTTGAGCTCGGTCGCTAATTTCTGAAGGCCGCTTCCGGGGTCTGTTATGGCGATGAAATGCTGTCCGACTTCCTTCTTGCCGACCTCCGCCAGTGTTTCGTTGTAGAAGTATTTCATGAAGGAAAGAGTCTCGGCCGTGCCACCTGATTTCGTCGAAACGATGAAGACCGTTTTCGACATGTCGAGACGATTCCGCTGCTCGAGAACGGCTCCCGGATCGGTGCTGTCGAGCACTGCCACGTCGAGATATCCCTTCTTTACACCATACGTTTCACGTATGACGAGAGGCGCGAGGCTCGACCCGCCCATACCGAGGAGGAGGGCGTTCTTGTAACCGTCGGCTTTTACCTCGTCGACCACCTTTCTTATATCCGGAAGGGCGTCCACCATAACCTCGGGGATGTGAAGCCATCCGAGCCTGTTGCTGATTTCTGTCGGATCGTCCCTCCAGACCATGTAATCGAAGTTCCAGATTTTCTGTACGATGTTGTCGGCCGCGATTTCCTGAAGCGTCTTATCAACGGCCGCCTGATACTTTCCCAGGGATGCGGTATATGCCTCCTTGTCGGCTTCAAGCTGCTTTTTCTTCTGCTCGATGCTCGACATAAGGGTCGTGAACGAATCCGCGAAGAGGCCGACTCCTTCCTTAAGAAGCTTCTTCGTCACGTCATCGAGGTCGATGCCGAGCTTTCCGAGCTTCTTCACGTCTTCATTCGCCTTTTTCACGCCCCTGGTTATCGTGAGCGCAGGCTTCCCATGGTCCTTGAATGCCTTGTATGTCGCGGGTGGGACGGTGTTTACAGTATCCGGCCCAATCAGCTCGTCGACGTATAGCGTGTCCGGATATGCGGGATTCTTCGTGCTTGTGCTCGCCCAAAGGGGCCTCTGCACCCTCGCCCCTGCGTCGGCGAGCTTCTTCCATCTCTTGCCTTTGAATATGTTTCTGAAGTCGTCGTATGCGATCTTCGCGTTGGCGATAGCGATCTTGCCCAGAAGGTCCTTGTCGCCGATTTTTTCGAGCTGGGGATCGACAGCAGTATCTACACGGCTGACGAAGAAGGAGGCCACAGACGCGACCCTGTCCACCCTGTGCCCCTTGAACACGGACGGCCCGCCGGCCGCAAGCCTTTCGAGCCCCTGGATGTAGGCTTCGGCCACGGCCTTATACTGCTCCAGGCTGAATATGAGGGTTACGTTGACGTTTACGCCCGAGGCGATGAGCTCCGTTATGGCCGGAATACCCGCCTTTGTCGCCGGAACTTTAATCATCACGTTAGGCCGTCCGAGCGTGATGAAATAGCGCTTGGCCTCGCGTATCGTTTTCTTGGTATCGTTTGCGAGCGTCGGGCTGACTTCGAGGCTTATGAAGCCGTCCCGCCCTTCCGTCTCGTCGTAAAGCGGCCTGAAGAGGTCGGCCGCCATCGCGATGTCCTTGAGCACGAGGGCCTCGTATATATCGTTAACGGATTTGCCTTCGGCGACGAGCGCCTTCAAATCCTCGTCGTAATCCGAGCTCCCGGCTATCGCCTTCTCGAGGATGGACGGGTTCGATGTCTCGCCCCGGAGCCCCTCGTCTATAAAAGACTTCAGCTCCCCGGAGGTTAAAAACGATCTTCTTATATAGTCGTACCAAATCGACTGACCAAGCTTAGTCAAATCATGGATTCTGGACATTCGTTTCCCCCATACTTTGAGTTTTCACTTCGACCGACGGAAACTTCGGCTATATCATATTAAATCTACGTCATTTTTTCGCGGTTTTCCCCGATTTTTTTTTTGCGTTGATGTCGAGCACCTCTTTCGCCTTCGCGACGACGTGATCGACTGTAAATCCGAATTCCGGAAGAAGGTCGCCTATAGGGGCCGATTCTCCGAACGTGCTTATGCCTATCACGCCGCCCCTGTCGTATGGGCCGACGTACCTCCGCCAGCCGAACGTGGAGCCGGCCTCGACCGACACCCTCGCATGGACAGAAGACGGGAGCACTTCCTCCCAGTACTCGGGCCCCTGCATCTCGTAGAGCGACCAGCAGGGCATGCTCACTACGCGGACTTTTACACCCTCTTTCTTTAATATCTCGTACGCACCGAGGCAGAGCTGAACCTCCGAGCCCGTGCCGATGAGTATCAATTCCGGTTTTTTGTCGCTGTCGGCAAGTACGTATGCGCCCCTGAGCGCGCCTTCGGCCGGGGCGTAGACGCTCCTGTCGAACGTCGGTATGTCCTGCCTCGTGAGTATCAGCGCGGCCGGGCGGTCTTTAACGGTCATTATATATTTCCAGAGCTGGCTCAGCTCGTTTGCGTCGGCCGGTCTTATGACGTCGAGGTTCGGCATGGCCCGGAGGGACGCAAGATGCTCCACGGGCTGGTGCGTCGGGCCGTCCTCGCCGAGGCCGATGCTGTCGTGAGTGAATATGAAAACGACCGGGATGCGCATCAGGCACGCGAGCCTGACAGGCGCCCTCATGTAATCCGAAAAAACAAAGTACGTCGCGGTGTAGGGCTTGAGCTTGCTGAGTGCCATTCCGTTCGCCGAGGCGGCCATGGCGTTCTCCCTTATGCCGAAGTGAAAATTCTTCCCGTCGTAAATACCCCTCTCGAAGCTGGCGGCGCCGTCGATGTAGGTCTTTGTCGAAGAGCCCACGTCGGCCGCCCCTCCAAGGAGAAACGGATAAACGGGAACCATGGCGTTAAGTATTTTGCTGTTGGCTGTACGCGTCGCGGGGCCTTTCGGATTCGGAGGGAAAACGGGAAGCGCCTTTTCCCACCCCTCGGGCATTTCCCTGTCCTGAAGCCTCCGGAACTCCTTCGCGAGGTCGGGATAAGCTTTCTCGTAGGCGCTGAATTTCTTATTCCATTCTTCCTCGGCCACGGCGCCCTTTCTTATGATAGTTTTCCTGTACTCCTTCACTTCCTCGGGTACGTAGAACTTTTTGTCCGGGTCCCAGCCGTA
>JAGVLR010000191.1 GCA_020054175.1 Candidatus Dadabacteria bacterium | reverse complement strand
CGGAGGTCTTCAAAAGCCCCTGTTCCGTGTATGGATATTCTGTCCCTGTCCCGAAGGAGCTTCGTGAAGTCGAAATTGCCGGCAAGGAGAGCCCGAACGCTCTCACTCTCGAGCGCCATGATAGCAGCCCCTCTCCTGATGCAGATCGAAGATTCAACCCTGATCCCGTGCTCACGCAGACAGGCTATCAAAAGCTCGTGCCCGCCGATTGCAAACGCACGATTGATGCGGTTATCGAGCGCAGGGCACCAGAGGTCCCTCGGTATCCCGCCGCCTTCCGGGCTCGACCACAGCGATGTTATCCGTTCTGGCGTCCCATGAATCCTCGTCCATGACCGATATAACTGTGCTCACGTTCATCCTCGATGGTTGCCGTTCTCTACAGGACAACCCTTTAGATTGTTGAAGATATAAAGTACTACGTTGTGTATAATCTGAAATGGGGATTTTCTGCAGCGGTAGTTGCAGTTATATTGACCGTTATCTTCTAATTGCCTCATCTTTCCTGGGCTGCTGCTGCCCGCAGCGTGCAGTTTCCCCGGTGTTTTCGATCTGAAATCAGTATTTTTCGTCCCGATGCACAAATATCCGAATGGTTTTGACACCCGGACCGTATATATCTTAAGACGGGTCCATGCGGAAAACCGAGGCGGCACCTGCCTTCGGGAGACTCCAGAATAACAATCTTTCCGAATGATTCGTGCTGTTTAAAACAGTTCGAATGAATCTGAAACCATTTCGTAATCGTACTGGTTTAATAGGTATAAGGTCGGATGTAACGGGTGTGAGAATACCCACATCCGGGACCAGATGACCCGAAGGAGGCCAGCAATGTTAAAAAAGCCTGAATTTGCGAACATATTCGATGATTACGGTCACGGCCAGGCCGAGACTATGGTGGACGATTTCGGCGGTGATGAATTCGACGAGATGGACGACTATTTCGAAGAGGATACCGAGGAAACCGCCGAAGAAGAGGAAAATGTAACTAATGTAAAATCTACGAAAGAAGAAATAAATCAGGACCTCCGGCTGGTAAACGCTTATTTTAAAGAAGTCAGTACTGAGACTCTCCTCGCGCCAAACGAAGAAGCCCACGTGGCGGCCAAGATAAAATGCTGCGAGGACAAGGCCATAAGCATAAGGAGAAAGATCGAAAAGCTTCTCGGGAAGAGACTAGGCCAGGAGCCCGAAATACTTGCCGAGGCCATAAGCGAGTTTTATGGCCGTGATACCGCAGCCATGACGGCGGCGGAAAGGGGAAAGCATCTCGAAACCTGCTGCCGGTTGAGCGCGCTTGCAGGTCTTCATAAGGCATACCAGAAAAAAGGGTTCGAACTCAGGAACAGATTCATAAAGGCCAACCTCAGGCTCGTTGCCAGCATGGCGAAGAGGTTTGCCGGAAGAGGCGTACCTTTTCTAGACCTTATTCAGGAAGGGAACCTCGGTCTTATAAAGGCAGTCGAGAGGTTCGACCATAGGAAGGGATACAGATTCTCTACGTACGCCTGCTGGTGGATCAATCAGGCGATGACGAGAGGCATCTTCAACCAGACACGCACCGTGAAAATGCCGGCGTACCTGCTCGAAAAGGCTGGGAAGGTGAGACACGTAAAGAGAGTGCTCACGCGTGAGAACGAGAGGGAGCCAATGGCGGAAGAGATCGCGGAGAAGGCCGAGATGAGCGTCGAGAACGTGAGGAGAATACTCGAATCCGGGGCCAACAGGGTCGTGAGGCTGGATACGCCCATATGGAACGGAGAGAAGGCGACGTTCATGGATTATATCGAGGACTCGGGCGCCCTGAAGGTTGATTCTCTTATCGCGGAGATATCCATCCCGGGGAATATAAACGACGCCCTCCTTACACTTCCCATGAGGGAGCGTGAAGTGGTGAAGATGAGGTTCGGGATAGGGTACAAGTGTCCCTACACGCTGGACGAGATCGGAAGGAAGTTCCGTCTCACGAGAGAAAGAATAAGACAGATCGAAAAGAAAGCGCTCGACAGGATAAGAAGGTCGAAATCGGCACCTGTCCTGAGAAGCCTTATGGAAGTGTATAACTAACTCATTTCCCGGCACGCCGTTTTATGCACAGCGGCGCGCCGGTTCCATTATTAACCTCCCCCGGCGATCTTTTCGCCATTTCCCATTTTTCTATAGCGCTGTCTTCCGCCTCACCCCTGCGAGTTTTGTGTATATTATGATTTCCAGGTATCCCGATGAAAGCGGACGACATTCATCCTGTAATCGAGGCTCTGACGAAAGCTGCCCCGTCGTGGGACGTTCCCGCGGTAACGCTCGTCGCCGAGACATCGCACGACCCGTTCAGGGTGCTTATGTCCACGGTCCTCAGCCTCAGGACTAAGGACGAGACCACGGCCGCCGCGTCTAGGAGACTCTTCGCGCTCGCCGATAACCCTTCCGACATGCTCAGGCTGAGCGAGGATGAAATTGCAAAAGCGATCTATCCCGTGGGATTTTACAGGGTAAAGGCCCGGAATGTCCTCGACATCTGCCGTACTCTCGTCGACAATTACGGCTCCCGCGTCCCGGACGACCTGGACGAGCTTTTAAAACTGAAGGGTGTCGGCAGAAAAACCGCGAACCTCGTTCTGACCCTTGGCTACAACAAGCCCGGCATCTGTGTCGATACGCATGTCCACAGGATTTCAAACAGGCTCGGGTATATAAAGACCAAAAATCCGCACGATACCGAGATGGCGCTCAGAAAGAAGCTTCCGAAAAAATACTGGATAGACTACAACAGCCTCCTGGTCGCTTTCGGACAGCACCTTTGCAAGCCTGTTTCCCCCATGTGCACCCTGTGTCCGGTATCAATCTACTGCGATAGGGTAGGCGTCGGCAAAAGCAGGTGAGCCCGGATTGATTTAATCCGGTTTTCAGCGGCAAACGTTGACTATCGCCCTGTTCCACATATACTTCATGTACCTCGAATTAAAGCTCAGTCGCCTATCTATCCGGGAGGTTTTAACAGCTTGGAGACTGTATTATTCTATCTCTTCGCGGCGCTTGCCGTGGCGGGCGCTCTCCTCGTAGTGATTCATAAAAATCCGGTATCGAGTGCCGTGTCTCTGGTTCTGACACTGTTCTCGACGGCTGTGCTATTTGTGCTCCTTTCGGCGCATTTCATAGCCGCGATACAGATACTGGTCTACGCGGG
>JAGVLR010000102.1 GCA_020054175.1 Candidatus Dadabacteria bacterium | reverse complement strand
GCGTGGCGTGCAAATTGTGCTAAAAATCTTCGTGTCTTCACTAAATCTTCCAATTTATCACCCTCACCCCTGCCCCTCTCCCCTCAAGGGAGAGGGAGATATGGGGAGTCAGATTTTTAACGCTCATCCACTCGATTTTTTTAACGCCAATTTTGACGTCCCGGAGAGGTATTGCTTCGCTGCAATAGCAGCTCGCAATATGAAAGGTATTACTACGGAGAGTCAAGCTGGTCCGTCATTTCTCGCTACGCGAGAAATCTATTTTTAAGTTTTTACCGCAGATGGAATTGCTTAGGTCTACTGCTTTTCGGAAATATATCGGGCGGCCTTTTCGAGCCTCTTTAAAACCTCTTCTTTCCCCAGAATCTCCATAACCTCGAAGATACCGGGGCTTACAGTCCCGCCGGTAAGGGCTACCCTGACAGGCTGCGCGATGGCTCCCATCTTGATTCCCCTGTCTTCCATTATTTTGTCGAAAACAGCGTGAAGGCCGTCGCTCGTGAACTCACCCGGGGCAATTCTTTCCGAAAGGTCCTTAAGTATCTCGCCCGTTTCCGGCGTGAGGAATTTCTCCGCGGCCTTCTCGTCGAAAGTAATCTCATCCGCGTAGAAGTATCCTATGGAATCGGCTATATCGAGAAGCGTCTTTGCCCTCTGCCCGAGCTCCTTTACGATCATCGCCAGCTTCCCGTCGAGCTCCGCGTTTATTCCCCTCTGCTTGAGTATGGGCAAAACGATCGCTGCAATTTCCTTGGCTGGCTTATTCCTTATATACCAGCCGTTGAGCCAATCCAGTTTTTCCATGTTGAACACGGCTGCTGACTTGCCGACGTTGTTGAGCGTGAATTTTTCTACGAGCTCTTCCCTCGTGAATATTTCCTGGTCGCCGAACGACCACCCGAGCCGCGTGAGATAATTGACGAGCGCGTCGGGAAGGTAGCCCTCGTCCCTGTACGCAATGACGGAAGTATCGCCGTGCCTCTTGCTGAGCCTCTTTCCGTCGGGGCCGAGTATCATCGAGACGTGCGCCATCTCCGGCATGTCGAGTGAAAGAGCTTTATAAATGAGCGCCTGTCTCGGCGTGTTGGTGAGGTGGTCGTCGCCCCTTATCACATGCGTGATGTTCATGTCGGAGTCGTCGGCGACGACGGCGAAGTTATAAGTCGGAAACCCGTCGGTCTTCAATATTACGAAGTCGTCTATCTCGGCGGCGTCGAAGCTGACTACGCCCCTTAAGAGGTCTGTGACCTCTATAGTTTCTTCGTCCGGCGTAAGGAGCCTCACAGCATACGGCTTTCCGGGCGCTGCGTTCACGCTCGCCCATTCACGCCTGTACCTGAATACCTCGCCACTTTCCTGCGCCTCTTTTCTTTTTGCGTCGAGCTCCGCCGCGCTAACATAACACCTGTACGCGTTCCCGGAATCTATCAGCCTCTCGGCGAGCGACTTGTAAAGAGCGAGTCTGTCCGACTGCCTGAACGGTCCCTCGTCCCAGTCGAGCCCGAGCCACGTCATCCCCTCGATTATCTCGCCTATGGATTCCTCGGTTGAACGCTCGCGGTCCGTGTCCTCTATCCTTAATATGAAGGTCCCCCCGTGGTGCCTCGCGAAGAGCCAGTTGAATATGGCGGTCCTTGCGCCGCCTATGTGGAGCGAGCCAGTCGGGCTCGGTGCAAAACGGGTTCTGACTGTCATGGGGGTTTAATGTAATTTAGAGTCCGGGGTCAGTCAAATACACGTCCTTCAGCTTCTAAACCTGTCCAGCTACGAACTCTCTTCCCTCAAAACGGCTTCGAGGCCGCCGCTTTTTTGAAGAGCTGAAAGCTCCGTGTAGCCGCCAATGAACCTATCACCTATAAGAATCATGGGCACGGTTCTCCATCTGTACTTCTCCTTCAGGCTCGCCTTGCGCCCGGGATCTCCTGAGAGATTTATTTCGGTGAATTCGAGTCCCGCTCGTTCGAGGAGCGCCTTCGCGGCAATACAGTAAGGACACCTGTCGGTCGTGTAAACGGTTATACTAAGCACTTCTGCCCCGAGCTGTCGCGCTACCGGTGGTATATGCGGTATATAAAGATGTAATATGCTTGGTTTCCCGGGAGATTCAAGTATTATTGAAAACCCGTCCCCCATCTGTATAAGGGGCGGATTTAGCTGTATCTTTAAAGTTTCATATGCTCGTCTGTCCTATGAACAAGAACATCGCCGCGCTCGCGTTCGCGCTCCTCTTTCTGACGTCCTGCTCGCTCACGAAATTCGTGGGCCATTACAAGGCGGCCGGACAGGACGACAGCGGGAGTTTGAGCGGCCAGGTCTACACTACCGACGATACTTCTTATCAGATAGGAACTCTTCCGCCTGGCTGGTCCAGGATCGACATAGCTGGGGGCGACCTTGCGTTTAACGACACTTCGTCCGGCGGGACTATAACAGTGAACTCCACCTGCGACGAAAGAAAGATGCGCTACAGCCTCAAGGCCCTTTCCGAATCCCTTATAATAGGCCTTTCCGGAAAGAATGCCGAATCCCGCGAGCAGATAACCATAGACGGGCAGGAAGCGCTCAAAACGATCTATACCGGAACGCTCGAGAACTCGCCTGTGAAAATCGACGCCCGTGTTTTTAAGAAGGGCATTTGCATATATGATTTTACGTATGCGTCGTCGCCCGAGCGCTTCGGCGCGGGAGACGCCACATACGACGGCTTCGTCTCCCAGTTCAAGGTCCTTCGATAATGACGAGCTACATTACGAGGTTCGGAGATTATTTCATATCCCTTATAGAAGAGATGGGGGAGATCGGCCTCTTCTTTTACAGCTCCCTT
>JAGVLR010000216.1 GCA_020054175.1 Candidatus Dadabacteria bacterium | reverse complement strand
CGGGCCTCGCGGCGATAAACGTGATGGGCCTCCGCACGCCGGAGAGCGCGATACTCTCGGCCCTGATATTCAACGCGATCATAATCCCCATTCTCATCCCGATAGCGCTGAAAGGCGTCAAATACAGGCCGCTAGGCGCGGAGACTATACTCAGGAACAACCTCCTCGTTTACGGGCTCGGAGGGGTCGTCGTTCCGTTCGTCGGCATAAAACTTATAGACATGGCCCTCGGCGTTACGGGGCTTTTATAGGAGAAGTATCGTGAAAAACGGGAACGAAAAAATCGGAGCGGCGGAGCAGGCGATAGCGTCCCTGAGAGTAATAATTTTTACGGTGCTCGTCTGCAGCGTCATATACACACTCATCGTGTACGCGGTCGGACAGACGTTCGCGCCGCATTCGGCGGAGGGCTCGCTCGTAACGGACGCCCGGGGGAAGGTCGTCGGGAGCGAGCTTATTGCGCAGAAGTTCACGCGCCCGGAATACTTCCACCCGAGGCCGTCGGCGTCCGATTACAACGCCGCCGGGACCGCGGGGAGTAACCTCTCTCCGGCGGGAGAAAAGATAAGGGAAAGGACGCTCGGTATAATAGGCGAATGGGGGGCGACGGAGGCTAACCCGCTTCCGGCCGACCTCGCGACCGCTTCGGGAGGCGGGCTCGACCCTCACATCACGCTCCGCGCGGCCCGTTACCAGGCCCCGGGGGTGGCGAAGGCGCGGGGTATCCCCGTCGAAGATGTTTTCGCCCTGCTCGACAGGCATGCTGTGAAGACGGGTCGAATATTTACACCTGAGCCGGTTGTTAATGTCCTGCTCGTGAACATGGCCCTCGACGGGGAGACGAAATGACGGACCGGCGCGGTAAAAAGACAGCGGAGGAATACGGCCGATGACGGGCGACCGGGCGGACAGCTTTCTCCGCATGATCAGGAGATCTCAGCGCGGGAGGCTGAAGATATATCTCGGCTATTCGGCAGGCGTCGGGAAGACGTACGAGATGCTCCTCGAAGCGCGGAGGCTCCGGGAAAGCGGCGTCGACGCGGCGGCGGGCGTCGTCGAGACGCACGGCAGGCAGGAGACCGCCGCCCTTCTCGAAGGTCTCGAAATCATACCGCTGAAGAAAATCTCCTACAGGGGAATCGAGATAGAGGAGATGGACGTTGACGCCATCCTCGCTTGCAGACCCGAGGTCGTCCTGGTGGACGAGCTGGCCCACACGAACGCCCCCGGCGGCAGGAATAAGAAGCGTTACCAGGACGTCGAGGAAATTCTATCGGCGGGTATACACGTCATCTCGACGCTCAACGTTCAGCACCTCGAAAGCCTCTACGAAACCGTCGAGCGGGCGACGGGCGTGAAAGTGAGGGAGCGCATTCCCGACAGGGTCGTCGCGGCTGCGGACCAGATCGTGAACGTGGGCGTCACGACGGAGGACCTCAGGCAAAGGCTCTCCGAGGGGAAGATATACGGCAGGGAGAGGATCGACACAGCGCTTCAGAACTTCTTCAGGCAGGTCAACCTGGAGCAGCTCCGCGAGTTGACTCTACGCGAGCTCGCCGCGCAGATCGATTCGCGCCGGCGCGAACTGGTGCATGAGGATGAGGCCGCGTCGAGCCCGGACCAGGTTATGGTCTGCCTCAGCTCGCGCGGGCCGAACAGCGAGGCGCTGCTCCGGTATGCGTCGCGCCTCGCCGGCCGCCTCAACCGGAACTGGTACGCAGTTTACGTTCAGACGAGAAGGGAGAGCCCGACTGTCATCGACGCCGCGACGCAGCGCCTTCTCGCCAACACGCTTTCCCTCGCGCAGGAGCTAGGGGCGACCGTGTTCACATATAAGGGCGACGACGTGGTGAAGACGATTCTACGTTTCGCGAAGGAATACAGGGTCGGTCACATCGTCATCGGCTCGACCAGAAAAAGTTTTCCGTTCTGGAAAAGGCTCCTCGGACAGACGGGCATAATCGAGCGGCTTATAATGGAGAGCAGCGGTATTACGATAGTCGTCCTCGATACGGCGTCTATACGCGACGACGGCACGTATGCTGTAGCCGTGCACGGACAGGGGCGGGTCGAAGGCCCGGACGAGGAAACGCTCCCGCACGGCGCCCGTTCTCCGCTCGACGGCATAAAGGCCGTCGTCTGGAACAGGCTCGTCGACAAGGAGACGGCGATGAGGGATCTCCTGGACGCGTGCTGCGGAGGACTCCCCGAAATCAGGGAGGCGGCGTGGAGGAGCCTCCTCGAGCGGGAGGAGAGGGGAGGCACGTTCGGCGGGGAGGATGTGCTCATCCCGCACGCGCGGGTGAAAGGTATTGTGAGCCCGATGGTCGCGATCGGCGTCGGGAGGTCCGGCATAGAGGACAGGACGACGCGTAGGATGGCGAAGGTGATGTTTCTTCTCCTCTCGCCCGCGGATAACTCCGAAGAGCATATCGAGCTACTGGCGGCTCTCGCGCGGAGGGCCCGGGACGAGAAGTGGGTGAGGGATGTCTTCGCGGCGGGGAGCGCCGAGGAGGTGAAATGGATCACGGAGACGTGGGAGGGGTAGGGACGACGGAGCTAGCCGCGCCGTCTTCAAAATGGACGAATCAAGCATTATTATTATCGGGCCAGGTATTACGACCCGTCGATCGGCAGGTTCTTGCAGGAAGACCCGATTGGGTTTAACGGAGGAATTAATATTTATACCTATGTCGGGAATAATCCTACAAGCTTCATCGATCCATTAGGCTTGCAAGAGATGTTCCCCTTGGATCCTAATATTCCGTTCCCCATAATTCCGGATTCTCTCTTGCCAGATAGTGGCGGATGTTTTGGAACCTTGGCGTTCTATACATTTAGTTGGGATTCACCCAAACCGGATATAACCAGTTTCGGCTTCAGTTCAATAGCGGTAGGAGGGGGAGTAACAGCTTGTTATAAAATTACATGCGATGGTTGTCTGAAAGGCGGCCCCGCTGGACCGCCGTCATTCGGTTTTAGTTCACCATTAATGCCCAATGACTTTTTAAAAATTGCATCATTTGCAAGGGGCTTCGGATTTGCTGGAACTATTTCAGGAGATTCTGTATGTATTACAGTGGGAATTTTTGGTGGACCTAGCCCATTTTTTATAGGCGCTCCCATTGCAGATTTTTAGTTCCAGGATTGTTGGTCGATGAAGATATTGTTTCTTAATATTATTGTGATAGCTCTCCTGTTGATTCCTGTTATTTATGGAATTGCCATGATGATTTCTGGTTTCAGGATATATGAAGGCAAAGCCCCTATAATACGTTTTCGTGCTTCTATTTGGGAGAAGCTTCTTACTCAGTATTATCTTTATAAGTTCCTTTATAGAGGCGAACATGACTCCAAAGAAGTGAATAAAGGTGAAAAACATCTAGCCGAAAGCTATATACATCACGGACTTCTTCTAATAATTGTAGTTTTAGGATTTTTTTTGTTTCTATTTTTTAGCGGATTTATGCTTTAATAAAAAACATGTCTGACAATTCTTCATATTGGTCTTATTATATAATTGCGTGGCTTATTATCGGCCATACATATGGAATTATAAAAATCTATTCCTTCGGTTTTGGTAGAAACAATACGAAGACGGAAGTCGAGATAGAAGAAAATGAAACTATATATAGATACGTCAGAATATTAAACCCGTTTCTGAGAAGTCCAGCACCCAATGCTTCATCGGGCATAGAGTATTATCGGAGTGTTAGAAAGTATTTCTCCTTATTTCTGATAATCTGCCAAACTGTAGCAACAATTGGAATTGCAATAGTAATCAATATGAAAGTGTGATCTCTGTACGCTTATATTGAAATGACCCGGATATTATCCTGTGTATCTTTTCCTGGCTTAAATGCAGGATGATTAATTAAGACATCAGAGCATTGATTTTGGAAATATAGTCATTATAATAAACTCCACTTCTGGAAACCGGGGACGGCGGGCAGAGTTACTGCCCGCTCCAAATCCGCTGAAAATTAAGGTATTCTAACAAACGTTGCATTTGGTGTGGGCTGTTAGCTCAGCTGGTAGAGCAGATGACTCTTAATCATCGGGCCGTGGGTTCGACTCCCTCACAGCCCACCATTTGCGAGAGTGGCGGAACTGGCAGACGCGCAGGACTTAGGATCCTGTACCACCCGGTGTGGGGGTTCGACTCCCCCCTCTCGCACCATTCACAACTCCCACTAAATTTCTTGGATTAATAATTAATTAGCTTTATAATCGCATGGGCGATCCTTATATTCCCGGGTTCGTGAACACGTCTATTTTAAAGGAGCGAGGGATTTGAGTAACCATTCCGGAAAGGTATTCCTGCTCGTTTGCCTGTCGATTGTTTCGTTCTGTATTGCGTGTCCGGCGTCGGCTGAGGTTAGAGAATATAACCTGGAAATAGATTACAAGACTGTCAACTTCACGGGGAAGAACGGCACCGCGATGGCCGTCAACGGCACTCTTCCGGGACCGACCCTCTATTTTAAAGAAGGCGATACGGCCAGGATACACGTGAAAAACAAAATGGACGTGGACACATCCGTGCACTGGCACGGGCTTTTAGTTCCGAACGAGGCCGACGGCGTGCCTTACCTCACGACGCCTCCGATCAGGCCGGGAACCACACTTACCTACGAGTTCCCGATCAAGCAGTCGGGGACCTACTGGTACCACTCTCACACGGACCTTCAGGAGCAGGCGGGCGTTTACGGATCGATAGTCATAGAGCCCCTTACCAAAAGGACCGACGTCCCGGAGCCGGCAGCCGACTACGTGCTCGTCCTCTCCGACTGGACGGACGAGAGCCCGCGCGAAGTGTTGAGGGACCTCAAGCGCGGAAGCGATTACCAGTCGATAAAGAAAGGAACGAAGCAGACCCTCTACGGCGTGCTCAAGAACGGGGTCGTGCTCGAAAACATAAAGCGCTCGTTCAAGCGGATGCCGACAGCCGATATATCCGACGTCGCCTACGACCGTTTTCTTGTGAACGGGCAGCCGGAATCGACACTCGAAGTCCCCGCGGGGAAGGCCGTCCGTCTCAGAATAATAAACGGGTCTTCCTCGACCTATTTTTACCTGGATTACGCCGGGGGGCCGATGAAAATCATCGCGGCCGACGGGCAGGACGTCGTGCCCGCCGACATAAACCGGATCCTGATGGGCGTAGCCGAGACCTACGACGTGCTCGTCACAGTGCCTGAGGGAGGTGCGTACGAATTCCGCGCCACCGCGCAGGACGGCACCGGGCATTCGTCTTTATACCTCGGCGACGGCGAGCGCGTACCCGCGGCCGACGTGCCCAGGCCCGACACATATAGAATGGGCGGCGGGATGAAGGCGAAAGGCCCCGGAGATACGGGCATGGCCGGCATGGCCGATGACCCGAGACCCATGACGCCTTACGGCATGCTGAGGTCGGCAGCGCCGACTACTCTCCCGGAGGGAAACGAGACGAAGGAGTTCAGGCTCGTTCTCGGCGGCGATATGGAGCGCTATGTATGGACTATTAACGGGAAGATTCTCAGCGCCGACGATACGATCGTGATCAAAAAGGGGCAGAACGTCCGGTTTATACTCGAAAACAAGACTATGATGCACCACCCGATGCACCTTCACGG
>JAGVLR010000027.1 GCA_020054175.1 Candidatus Dadabacteria bacterium | reverse complement strand
GTCGCCGCAGAGGCGGGAGAGATATATCTGGATGCTGGACCCGGCGGTTTTCCTGGTCTTTATGAAGATAAACTTATACTTATGAGACAGTATCATCCACACCACCATGCGCCCGAGGCGGGGGTGGTCTCCCGCTCCGGACTGCCCTGGACACAATTGTACCACGGCCGGGAACCGTAGCAAATCTTTAAGCCGCTATGACAACTTATCCAATAAGGGCTTTTGAAGACTTCTACTTTTGCTTGACCAAAAGTAGCAAAAGTCACGGGACGGGGCAAAATTGGCTAAAAATCATCGTTTCTTCGCTAAATCTTATACCAACCCCACCCCCTGATAAGATTTTTAACGCTCATCCACTCGATTATCTCGACGGGGCTAGGCCGGTGATTATACGGAGCAGACGACCGAGCAATGCTATGAATTTCCAAGCCTGCCACGTCAATTTCCTGCGGATGTTATCCGCCCAATTTTGACGTCCCGGAAGTGTATTGCTTTGCTGTTTACACAGCTCGCAATATCATGAGTTTCGTAGCACTGCTTCTGATAGTGCAAATGCCGTGCGAATAGAGCCTTGTTTCCTGACGCTGATCCCTATGCTGCCGCGGCGGCGCGCCGCACGTGCAAGTCGCGGATTATGGATTAAACTACTCTCGCATGGAAGAGAAATTCGATCCGAAGAAGAGATTCAACGAAAGGGCGTCGGTATACGACGCCGACGTGCTCAAGATAATCCCCGGCTATGTGTCTCTTCACGAAACGGCGCGGCATCTGCTCGAAAGGTCGCTGCCCGAAAACGCGTTTATACTCGTCGCGGGAGTCGGCACCGGGAACGAGACGGTTTCGCTCGCCGAGCGTAATCCCGGCTGGCGGGTGACCGGGTTCGACATCGCCGAAAACATGATAAGCACCGCCAGTGTGAAAGTGAACGCGCGCGGGCTGGGGCACAGGATCGAGCTGGTTCACGGCACGGTGGACGACGTATTCCAGGAGGCATTCGACGGCGCGACCGCGCTGCTCATCATGCACTTCATTCCCTACGCGCAGAAGCTCTCGTTCCTACGCGAGATCAACTTCAGGCTGAGGCCCGGCGGGACGCTGGTGCTCGCCGACTTTACAGGCGACAGGGGCTCGTTCGAGTTCGAGTCTTTCGTGACTGCATGGGAGGATTACATGCTCGAAAGGAGGGAGAGGGAGGACGTCGACGAGGCTGTCAGCCGTACGCGTCGCGACCTCGACATACTCTCTCACGCGAGCATGCTCGAGCTTATTCAGCGCGCCGGATTCCTCCATCCGCGCCTCTTCTGGAAATCGCTCGTCTTCAGCGCCTACGTCGCCGAGAAGGGCGCCTAGGCACACAACGTGTGCAGGACGAAGTAGCTGCATTCTTGCCATTTCCACTTCCAGCGCTTCCGGTGCATGAGCCTCCGAAGGTGCAACATCGGAAAGCACACTACGTACGGACCACGTCCGAAAGATAAAGACTGGATTCCCGATAAAGACATGATACTAAAGAAGGCAGGTTCTGAGCGGTACTGGATAAACGCCTTTTGTGTAAGGGGAACGGCGTCCGATTCCTCGCTCACTCGAAATCGTTGGGAATGACAGAATAGGGTACCTTCCCGCTAATCCATCAGGCCCGTGCTCTTCTCTTCCTGACCGCGTAGAGCATTCCAATCGCCGCGAATCCTGCCGCCGCGGCTATCATTCCCCATTCACTCAGCGTTGGAATAGCCGTCGTTGCAGGCCCAAGCTCGAACCATACCCTCTCGATTCCCGGGAATGCGAAGCTGCCGGGCGACAGAGTCAAAGTTATTCTGCTTATCGGTTCCGTGTATTCGATGCCGAGAAACGTATCGAAATCGGAGCCTACGTTAATCACTGTCGTGCCTATGGGCTCGGGGCCGGTCCCGAACACCTCGACTGTCATCTGGTCGGCGCAGCCTTCCGCGTCGTTCTCCAGGCACCCGGCATTGAACCCGACGACCCTCGCCTGCCGCGAAGGGAATTCTATGTCGATCGTAGCAATGTTAAAGGCCGTCGACAGAACGTTAGGCGGATTGCCCTGATTTAAGAAATTCGAGCCCACGAGTGTGAAAGCGGACACGCCGACCAGCTGATTCACGAAGAATTCTATGCCGGGGGCGATGAATCCCGGAGTAAAGCACGCGTCGTTTCTTAGAAAATTAATCGGCGAAACGCAGGACAGGAACGTGCCCGGCGTGACTGTAACGTCGTTGAACCTCTGGAGCGTCACCCCGGGGTTTTCGAGCAGGAACTCGTCGAGGTCGTTCGTAAACTCTGCCGCCAGGGACGGAACGGCCAGAATGAAAAGAAGTAATAAGGAGAAAACCGAAGAGCGAAGCTTAAGTTTAAGACCGGAGATTATGTGTATTACCATCCGTGCATCCTCCCTCAATGAGAATTAATTAACCATTTTACTATATTAAAGCTACAAAAGCCATTGTGAAAATGGTCGGTAGGCCGCCCGGCAATACCCCTGCGGCCTGCACCCGCCGGTTTGCCATCCCGCGCTGCGAAGTGTAAGTTGCATTCGATGCATCCGCTCCGCTTCGGAATATACGCCGGTATTTTCTGGTCGCTGGCATCGCTTCTATTAGTCGTCCTTTCCGCTCTCGGCGGGAGCGCCGCTTCCTGGACGGAGCTCGACTTCAGGCCGCTCTCTGAAATCGTCCTCCTGGCGGGGGATTTTCTCGGATACGGCGGGGCGTTCGATACTGTAATCCGATACGCCGAGCACGGCGTGCCTATAACTCTGCCGAGCGTCGCGGCGGCGCTGCTCACGGCGGGGATCGACGGATTCGCGGCCGGGGTTATTGCCGCCGTCGTCTATAACGCCATCTCTGCCGGGAGAGCGCCCGGCGCGGCCGGAAAGGCGCTTGCGTTCGGCGTCGGGCTGGGCGTCGCGCTCGGAGTATCGTCGTTTCTCCTCTCCGCCGTCGCGATAGAGTACGACTTCAGCATGACTGAGTTCGACTTCACGATAAGGCCTGTCTGGCTCGCGCTCACTGCGATGCCGGACGCGCTTCCCTCGCTCCGGGATTCATATCTCGTCTTCCCGGAAACTTACTCAGGCGCGGCGGCATGGGGCGCGTGGGGATTCGTCGACGGATTTATCGGGGGCTTCGCCGGGGCTTACG
>JAGVLR010000028.1 GCA_020054175.1 Candidatus Dadabacteria bacterium | reverse complement strand
GCCTGCGTCGGGATGAACGGCACTCCCTGCGCTGTGCTTACGCGGCGTGCCGACGCCTGCGCGGGGGAAGCCTCCTTGGAGTCGGGATATTCCACCCAGACCTGCTTGTAAGTCGCCACGGCCTCGGGATAACGGCCCCGTTTTTCCAATGCCTCCGCGAGGCTGTTGAGATAGGCCGATTTCGAGTTTCGTGGTGCGTCCTCGGCGTAAAGGGATCTGAAAATCCTTTCGGCGTTGGCGTAGTCGCCGGATTGTATGTAAATATTTCCCAGCCGTTCGAAGGTCTTCGTTCTGACGCCGCTTCCGGGATATTCTGTCAGCACGCGGTTAAAGAGAAGCGCGGCCTGCGGGTAATTGCCGAGATTTTCATATCCCGCGCCCTGGTAGTAAAGGACATAATCAGCCACGAGCGGAAGCTCTGTCTCGACGCCAGTCAGCCTCGTAACCCCTTCCTGAAACTGCCCCACCTGAATGAAGCAGTAGCCCTTTTTGAACCTGTCCTTTGCATCGGGCTTCGCGGGCAGATATATCTCCGACTGGCAGTTGATCTGCGCATAAGAATCGGGGCCCGGAGCGACGAATGAAAGCACGCACAGCGCCAAAATCGACGCACCGTATTTTATATACGAGTTCGGAATATTCTTGCGGGTATACATTGGAAATTACCTCCTTACTCTCTGGGGGTCTAGATAATCCCTTATGCCTTCTCCAAATAGATTAAATGAAAAAGCTGTAATAAAAATAGCGAGACTCGGAAAAACTATGAGATGAGGGAATGTTCTTATGCCCTGCCAGCCCGTGCTCGCGAGCGTGCCCCAGCTCGATTCGGGCGGGGCTATCCCGAGGCCGAGAAAGCTGAGCGTCGATTCGGCGAGGATCGCGTAGGGTACGGAAAACGTGAGTGTGATTATAAGCGGACTGAGTATATTGGGGACTATATGGACGCCGAGGATCCGAGCCGGTGACGCACCCAGACTCTTTGCCGACTGCACGTATTCCACTTCCTTTATCTGGAGGACGCTTCCCCTCGCTATCCGCGCGACCCTCATCCATGCGGTGAGCCCGAGCGCGAGCACTATTCCGAGAACTCCCCTGCCTATAACGAGCGTAATGAGTACGATGAGAAGAAGGTCGGGGAGCGAGTAGAAAATGTCGACTACTCTCATCATGAGCTCGTCCACCTTTCCGCCGATGTATCCCGACACGGCGCCGTACACTGTGCCGATTACAAGGGCTATAAGAGCTGTCCCAAGCGCGACGGCTATCGAAACCCGGGCGCCGTAAATGATTCGGCTGAGCAGGTCTCTTCCTTCCTGGTCTGTGCCCATGAGGTGCTTTTTGCCGGGCTTACTGAGCGCGTTTCTAAAGTCCGTCTCGTCGTATTTATACGGCGCGACGTAGGGGGCCGCTACCGCGATTCCGATTATGGTCAGGATTATTACCGCTGTGATTATTATCTGAGCCTTTAAGAACAAGACTTCTGCATCCTCCGGGCAGTATATAAAGATATTAACTCCATGAGGATGAATTGAGAAATTATTTCAGGAAAAACGCCGGCGTGGAGACTGTCAGTCCCTTTCGTAGGAAGCTGTGACGACTGTTTTTATTCCGCCCCTCACGTTGAAGTCTCCCATGACCTTCGCCCTTACGGGACTGCACGCCGAGACTATGTCGTCGAGAATTTTGTTCGTCACGTGCTCGTGGAATGTGCCCACGCTCCTGTAGGAATATATATACAGCTTCAGCGACTTCAGCTCTATGCAGAGCTTGTCGGGCACGTACTTTATATGTATGGTCCCGAAGTCGGGCTGCCCTGTCTTCGGGCAGACGCATGTGAACTCGGGGCACGATATTTCAATCTCATATTCCCTGTTTGGGAACTGGTTCTCGAAAGTTTCCAGCTTGTGAAAATCCGGCTCTGTCATATCTTTGACGAAATCTACGAATGTACTTCTATCTCGATTTCATAACCGCCTTTTGATTTCTTTATCCTGCTTTCCTTAAACCCCGACTTGACGAAAATGAATCCCCTTTTGGCGGCGTCTTTTACGGCCTTGTCGACCTTTGTTTTAAGCTCCGTTTTATTCGCGGCGCTTACCGTGAGCGTCTTTGCGGGCATAGCCTTTCTCCTTGCAGGGCCTTTAAGTTCGTAACTCTATTTTATCGAATGCGCGCGGCCAATCAAGGTACTTGACTCACGGTATGTTATTATAAATACTAAACGTCCACCGCTGGGGCATAGTATAACGGTAGTACTATGGACTCTGGATCCATCAGTCTAGGTTCGAATCCTAGTGCCCCAGCCATTCCTTATAAGTATCACAATTCACTATTAAATCGAAGGGTTTTTTCGAAAAATAACGGAGGCTTGCGCCTTCTTAAAAGTAAAGTCATCATATCAAGTTGACCCTCGTCCTCACCCTTTCTATTATTAATAACATCATGAAAAAACTCTGCGCCGACTGCTACTACATCGGAAGCGAGAAAAATAAAACTCCTGGCAATATTGTTGTAGAGCTGTTTCTCTGGGCGGCTTTCTTCGTATCGTTCTTTGCAATCCTGGCTTTCGGCATTCTGCCGCCCATTGTCCTGTTTATTTTAAGCATAGGATATTCCCTGCACAGAGTGGCAGGAGGGAAGAAGGTATGTCCGAATTGCAAGCATACTTCAATGATCCCCACCGACTCTCTCAGGGCAAAAGAGATTATCGAATCCAAGGGGATAAATGTCTGCGAAGCAGATTATTCCGACTCTAAGGCCCCACAGATATTTAAATACGTGAGGCTGGGGTTGATCATTTTAGTATGTACTGTGCTGGCAATCTGGGTATTAACTTAGATGTCCCGGACTAGAGATGCTCTTGAATTAGCACGCTCCGGTTTCGAGGACGGACTTAAAAATACAGAACTCACAAAAGATGCCCCTCACCCAAAAGCCGTACCGGGCAGAGTATAGAGTTCTGACGTTTTTAAATGTTTTTTCGCATACTCTTCCGGCATCATGTTCTCCAGAGCCGAATGGGTTCTGAGCCCGTTATAATAACTCCTACAAGTTTCTATCTATCCCTCGTGTTCTTCAAAGGACATAAACCAGTGTACGTTTAAACACTTGTCCCTGAAGCTCCCATCGAATGATTCAATGTAGGCCTTATCTATGGGTTTGCCGGGCCTTGAGAAGTCTAGCACCACTCCGTTCTCATACGCCCACTTGTCCAACGCTTTAGATATGAACTCAGCACTTGGATATAAAACACCGGTTCAAGCAGAAGAAGAAAATCATGATTCACAATTAAACGGTGCCTGACCTTTAGGGGAGCCGCAAGCTGGACTGCGCTTCTGTCCGATGCACGGATTTCGGACAATCATTGGTAAGCCCATAGCGACCCTAATCGTTCTTACTTATTGATAATTATTTCTGGCATTCGTATTGCTAGATTCGATTTAGCAGGTAAAGAACATAATACAAGAGAGGCTCTAATGAATGCAGCTCACTGGCATTTGGTTTTGAATCATATACCGCT
>JAGVLR010000104.1 GCA_020054175.1 Candidatus Dadabacteria bacterium | reverse complement strand
TTCCGGTATCGTTCGTCGCCGTCGGAGGGGCCAATGAAATCGTGAAATTCGAATTACAAGCATAATTATCAACGGAGAAACTGTAATCGCATGTGACAGGAAAGTTAGTGCTTGTGGCGACCAGAACCAGGCTGTTTCCCGCGGGCACTTCGAATGAAAAGCTTTGTGTAAGACTCGATCCGATGTCGCCAACGTAATTCTGACTCATATCTAACGGGTTATACGAGTTGAGGTAAGCCCCGGCGAATACGTTCGTGTCGCAGGTTCCCGTATTGAAATTGACGGTTACACAGCTTGTAGAACTGGTGGCAAGGAATGTATGGGTCGAGTAATTCATCGTGGTCCCGGCGGCGAAAACGCCCGGGAATGTCTTTGCCGGACACACGCTCGGTACGGCGTCTCTAAATAATCTGCCGTCCTGAAACGGCCCGGTAACTGAATTAAGAGACCCGTTTATAACCTGACCGCTGTTCGGACATACCTGACCGGCTGCATCGTTCGTACCGAAAACCACTACTGAAGATAATAAAATCCCAAACAGGATTCCATAGATTTTCATCTTCCTCCCTCCTTCCCTTCTTTCTTTTATTTAAAATCCACTACACCCATTATAGTAAATAACTACAGAATAACAATACTTTATATTCATGAATTTAACATATTCATGAATATAACAATTTATAGATGGATTTCGATATATATCTCGGGAGGCCCGGCACGCTTCGATTTTTCGTTGGAATACGCTTCCCGGCAATGGACTTATGTTAAAATCAATGCCTTAATTCCTAAATCGATATGACACGAGGTACACGAACATGCGCTCCGACGGAAGGAACTGGGACCAGCTCAGGCCGATAAAAATCACACGCGGCGTCATGAAATACGCCGAGGGCTCCGCGCTTATAGAAACGGGAGAGACAAAAGTCCTGTGCACTGCAACAGTCGAAACCAGGGTCCCGCCCTTCTTGAGGGACACGGGCAGAGGATGGGTCACAGCCGAATATTCCATGCTTCCGCGCTCAACGAAGGAAAGGATCACGCGCGACAGCGTGAGGGGAAGGATAGGCGGCCGCTCCCACGAGATACAGCGCATTATAGGCCGCGCGCTCCGCTCGGTCATCAACCTCGACAAGCTCGGCGAGATGTCCATAACGATAGACTGCGACGTGCTCCAGGCCGACGGCGGTACGAGAACCGCCTCCATCACAGGGGCTTTCGTCGCCCTTTCCGACGCCGTTCTTCATCTTGTAAACACGGGCGTTCTCGCCGACTACCCCGTAGAGGATTACATAGCCGCCGTCAGCGTGGGAGTAGTGGACGGCAAGCTCGCGCTCGACCTCGACTACGTAGAAGACTCCTCGGCCGAGGTCGACATGAACGTCGCGATGACGGGCTCGGGTCTACTCGTAGAAGTGCAGGGAACGGCCGAAGGAAAGCCCTTCAGCAAGAGGAGGCTCTCGCAGCTCGTAACGCTTGCCGAAAAGGGAATCACCGAGCTGATACAAAAGCAAAGGGAAGCGCTCACCGAATAACATAGACAGGAAAAG
Source organism: Candidatus Dadabacteria bacterium (assembly GCA_020054175.1). Lineage (GTDB taxonomy): Bacteria > Desulfobacterota_D > UBA1144 > Nemesobacterales > UBA2774 > JADLGH01. Next base: position 4,434 of record JAGVLR010000104.1, on the reverse strand, counting down.
TGATGATCGACGAAATAGTTCTGGCCACAGGCAACAAGGGAAAGGTAAAAGAATTCGCCGGGCTCCTGCATGGCATCGCCGGGAAGATAACCGGGCTCGGCGACCTCGAATCCCCGCCCGAAGTCGTGGAAGATGGAGAGACTTTCATGGAGAACGCGCTCAAGAAGGCGCGCGCGATAGCTGAATATTCCGGAAAGCCCGCTCTCGCTGACGATTCCGGCCTCGCCGTGGACGCTCTCGACGGGAGGCCCGGCGTATACTCGGCAAGGTACGCCGGTGAAAAAGCGACCGACGGCGAAAACATCGACAAGCTCCTCGGGGAGCTCGGCGACGCACAAAACAGGAAGGCCCGGTTCGTCTGCTTTCTCGCCCTCGTCACGCCTGAAGGACAAGAGACGGTGGTCAGCGGGGAATGCGAAGGCGTGATACTTTCAGAACGCCGGGGGAGCGGCGGCTTCGGATACGACCCGGTCTTTTATCTCCCGGAATACGGTAAAACCATGGCCGAAATAACTCCCGATCTTAAAAACCGAATCAGCCACAGGGCCCGCGCCGCGGAGAAGCTCGCCCGAATTCTCAGGGAAGAGCCGTCCGGCACATGACGCTCCTCCGAAGCTAACCCGGCTTTCGGCCTGCAAATACGGCTATAGGAAATGTGAACATAAGCCTCCCGTTCTCGCGGCGCGCGTTTATGCCGAGCGCGTCGACTCCTATATCGCCCTCTATGATCTCCAATACCCGCGCCCTGTTTTCCGGCGGATGGGACGAAGCGTCGAGCAGGTGATCCACGTCGGCGTCGAGTCCGTACGCTCCGTACTTCAAATCCTCGAGGTGGGAGCTTTCGAACATCCGGCTGAGCTCGGGCCCGGTAAGCGCGTGCGCGTGCGAATCGTCCCTCAGCTTCTCCATTCGGTCGTAATCTTCGGAAGATTCCTCGGGGACGCAAACGTCTGCTACGAGCACCCTTCCCCCCGGTTTGCACACGCGCACCATCTCCTTCATCACCGCCTCGGGATCGAGGAAGTGATGGAAGCTGTAGCGCGTAATCACGAGTGAATACTCTTCGTCCGGAAAGGGAAGGGGGTTCGCGTTCCCTGTGATCCAGCCCACGTTAGAAAGCCCCTTGCCGTGGGCGAGCTCGCAGGCCTTTTCGATCATCGCCTCCGTTATGTCGATGCCGGTAACGTGCGACGCGTGCCGCGCGAACTCGCACGCTACGAGGCCCGGCCCGCAGGCTACGTCGAGCACGAGATCTTCCGAACCGACCCCGGACATTTCGATAAGCATGTCCAACGCGTTCATGTGTATGTCGAGCTTCGCAAACGGCGCCGCCTGTTTCGAGAACTGGTCCACTATCCTTTCGAGATGACCCTTCTCAGCATCGTTCATTTTTATGGCCTCCAGGGTAAACGTATAAGCGGAATAGGCTACACGCCCGTCGGGCCGTGTAAAATAAATCCGCCGCCATCGCCATTGGCGAGCGGTCCAAAATGCCTGAGTTTCAGATGTCTTATACCAACTCACCGGCATATGAATTTTTTTCGCCCGGCGGTCTTGCAACCGGCCCGGCTTTTGAATATATTAGTTAAGACCTAGTCGGTCCCTTCATAAAAATTCAAAAAAGTTCTCTGAGGTCGGCATTACTTGAAGACGAAATTCATATTTGTGACAGGCGGCGTTATGTCCTCTTTAGGAAAGGGGCTTGCTGCCGCATCTATCGGCGCGCTCCTCGAAAGCAGGGGGCTCGAAGTAACACTCCAGAAACTCGACCCTTATATAAACGTCGACCCCGGCACCATGAACCCGTTCCAGCACGGCGAGGTGTTCGTGACGGACGACGGGGCCGAAACGGACCTCGACCTCGGGCATTACCAGCGCTTCACGAACGCGAAACTATCGCAGAAAAATAACTTCACGACTGGCAAGGTCTACCACTCCGTCATAATGAAGGAGAGGGAAGGCAAATACCTCGGGAAGACAGTGCAGGTGATACCGCACATTACAGACGAGATTAAATCACGCGTTCTCGACGCCGCGGGCGATAACGATGTAGTAATAGTCGAAATCGGCGGGACAGTCGGCGACATCGAAAGCCTCCCGTTCCTGGAAGCCGTGAGGCAGCTCCGGACAGAGCTGGGCCGGGAGAATACGCTCTTTATACATCTCACCTATGTCCCATACCTCGCCGCCGCGGGCGAGCTTAAATCGAAGCCCACGCAGCACAGCGTTAAGGATATGCTCCAGATCGGTATCCAGCCCGACATTCTCCTCTGCCGGACAGACAGGTTCCTCCCGAAGGAGATAAAGGAGAAGATCGCGCTTTACGGCAACATCCGCATGGACGCGGTAATAACGGCGAAGGACGTCGAATCGATATACGAAGTCCCGCTCATTTTCCATCAGGAAAAGCTCGACCAGATAATAATCGACTACCTCAAAATGTGGACGCGAAAGCCCGATATCTCCGCCTGGGAAGATATCGCCTACAGGTTCTCGCATCCGAAGACGGACGTCACCATAGGCGTCGTCGGAAAGTACGTGAGCCTGAAGGATTCCTACAAGAGCCTCCACGAAGCCCTCTCTCACGGCGGCATGGCAAACAACTCCCGCGTCGAGATAAGATACGTCGACTCCGAAGATATAGAATCACAGGGCGTCGACTCGCTCCTCTCCGGCGTTCACGGGATACTCGTTCCCGGAGGCTTCGGCAAGAGGGGGTTCGAGGGGAAGATAGAAGCCGTAAAGTTCGCGCGCGAAAACAAGGTGCCGTTCTTCGGCATATGCCTCGGCATGCAGATGGCCGTTATAGAGTATGCACGGCACGTCTGCGGCATCGCGGGCGCAAGCTCCCGCGAATGCGGCGACGACGTTCAGGATGCCGTAATCGACCTCATGGCGGAGCAGAGAGATGTATACGACATGGGCGGCACGATGAGGCTCGGCGCATATCCCTGCATACTCAAAAAAGACACTACAGCCTTTTCGGCCTATGGAGCAGAAGAGATCTCGGAAAGGCACCGCCACAGATACGAGGTCAACAACTCTTACAGGGCCGTGCTCGAAGAAAAGGGGCTGATACTGAGCGGCCTTTCGCCGGATGGAAAGCTTGTCGAGATGATCGAGCTCAAAAATCATCCCTGGTTCCTCGGCTGTCAGTTCCACCCGGAATTCAAATCCACTCCGCGCGCGCCGCACCCCCTCTTCAGGGATTTCATCAAGGTTGCCATGGAGTACAAGTCGTCCCTTTCGGCATCGTAGGAGCGGCGGTGACTATCTGACGGGCGTGAATCTAAAAACCTGAAGCCGGGACCCACCCTCATCCAGGATCCGAAACGAAGGGCCCACGGCCGGGATCTCGCACGGATTACTCTTTCTACTGCACCTTGTAAATTTCCGTCTTCGTCACCATTCGCATGCTATATTTATAATGTAGTTCAGTAATTGATTAGGAGTCATACAGGCTTACATGAAATGAAAAGAACTATACAAAATAATAAAACCTTTCTTGCCGTCTGCTTTTTCCTCGCGGCCCTGTTTTACACGGCCCCGGCTCTGTCCGACGTTCCGCCGAAGCAGAAGCCCGAGGTCGAATTCCTGATAGAGACAGTACGAACCACCGACTGCAAATTCGATAGGAACGGCAAGAAGTATGACGGCAAAAAGGCCGCGAGCCATCTCGAAAGAAAATACAACCATTACAGAAACGAGATAACCTCGACAGAAACCTTCATAGAATATGCCGCGACGAAAAGCATGATTACCGGCGCGGATTACTACATCATATGCCCCGGGGCCGCCCCGGTAAGGTCGCAGGATTGGCTCCTCCAGAAACTTTCGGAATTCAGGAAGAAGAACGAAGCGAACTGAAACTCCGTATTACCGCCTGTTTCGAAAGATTTTTTGTAAATCTCTCCCGCTCATTTAGAATAGTTACCCCATGGTTTTAGAGAAGCTGCCAAAGGCAGGCGAAGTGGTACTGTTTAGAAAACGCCAGGAGCCGTCGCTCGGAATATTCTCTCACCTCGAAGGAGAGAAGCTCATTCTCTTTTCCGAAGAGGGGCGCGAAGTGACGGTCGATCGGGAAAAAATCGCCTTCACTAGCTCGTTAACTATAACGGGCGACCTCACACAATCCGAAAAAAAACTCGCGCTGAGAGACGTCCGTAGAAGGCTCGACGAAGCGCGCGAGCAGATAGACCTCATTACGGTATGGGAATGTTTCGAGGGCGAGAAGCGCGAAGTCCCGTATCAAGAGCTTGCGGAATTCTACTACGCGGGCGGCGAAGCGGCCGGCTTCGACGCGCTCGCCTTCTTCTGGTCGGTCGATAAGAACGACATCTACTTCCGCCGGGGCTCTTTGGGCTACGAGCCCAGAACCCGCGAGGAAGCGGACGAGATAATTCATAAGAAAGAAGTCGAAGAGAAAAAAAAGGA
>JAGVLR010000083.1 GCA_020054175.1 Candidatus Dadabacteria bacterium | reverse complement strand
GGTATATATTTATATGAAAGATAAACCGCTTGTATCTGTAATAACGACTTTTTTGAATGGCGAAAGATTTATCCGCGAGGCCATAGAGAGTGTCTTTGCCCAGACTTATACCAACTGGGAGCTTATTCTTGTCGACGACGGATCCACCGATAAAAGCACCGGAATAGCCCTCGAATACGTGAACGACAATCCGGGGAAGGTTTTTTACCTCGAACACCCCGAACACGTAAACAAAGGCATAAGCGCATCTAGAAACCTCGGCATCGGCAGCTCCAGGGGTAAATATATAGCGACGATCGATGCGGACGACAAATGGATAGAGTATAAGCTCGAAGAACAGGTGGAGATACTCGAAACATTCAAAGAAGCCGGGATGGTATATGGCGCGTCAAAATATTGGTACAGCTGGAGCGGAAAAGAAGAAGACCGCAACCGCGACAGCATACTGGATCTCGACGTCAGGCTGAATTTTCTTCATAATCCTCCGGCGCTCCTCAGACTTCTTATCGATAATCTCATGACGCCGGCCTCCATGTCGAACATTCTACTGCGCCGCGAAGTCTACGACCGCGTCGGCGGATTCGAAGAAAAATTTCCCGGCATGTTCGAAGACCAGGCCTTTTTATCCAAGGTGTATAGCACCACCCCGGTCTTCATAGCCGACCGCTGCTGGGATTTATACAGAATACATAAAGACTCCTGCTGCTCGGTCGCTTCTGATACCGGTAAGACAAATTCGTCCGAGACATACTTCCTTAACTGGCTCGAGCAGTATATGTCGTCGAACGGAACGGCCGATCCCGGCATAGAACGCGCGCTCAGGCGGAGGGTATGGAGATCCAGGCACCCCTCTTCAGCCAGGCTTCTCGACGAAAACAGAAAATACGTTTCGCGGCTCAGAAGCGGAGTGCGGTCATTCGCGCTCAAAATGCTGCCGGGCTCGATAAGGCACACCATACTTTCGAAGCTGCGCGGCCAGGTGTACAAGCCCCCCGTAGGCTGGGTTCATTTCGGTGAGCTCAGGAGATTAAAACCAATAGGCGAGGCATGGGGTTCTGATCGCGGCGATCCCATAGACCGCTATTACATCGAAAAATTTCTTGCCGGGAACAGACAGGACATCAAAGGAAGGGTCCTCGAAATCGGAGACGACTATTACACTAAAAAATACGGAGACGATCGTGTTACCGAGATCGACATACTCAACATAGAAAAAGGCGTCAATCCGCACACCACCATCGTCGCGGATTTATCGAACGCTCCGCATATTCCGTCCGACAGCTTCGACTGCATAATTTTCACCCAAACTCTGCACCTTATTTACGATATAAAATCCACGATAGACACTATCTATCGAATTCTTAAGCCGGGAGGAGTGCTACTGTCCACAGTAGCCGGCATCAGTCAGTCGTCGGATGCGTCACCATGGGAGAGAAACTGGTGCTGGGGGTTCACCTCCTATTCCGCGAGAAAAGCATTCGAGAATAGCGAGGCCGATTCCATAGATGTCGAGGGCTATGGAAACGTTCTCGTAGCGACAAGCTTCTTATACGGTCTTGCTATCGAGGACCTTAAAAAAGAAGAGCTTGAATATTACGATCACAATTACGAGGTCGTCGTCTCCATCCGCGCAGTTAAAACTGCGAAAGGAGGGAAGTCTTGAACGTAAAATTCCCGATCCTGATGTATCATCAGGTAAGCGACGAATCTCACCCCAATTTTATGGAATACACGGTAACGACCAGGGCGTTTGCAACTCAAATGAAGATTTTGAAGATGCTCGATTTCACGCCTATAACTTTCGATGATCTCATAAACTGCAAAAATGGCGAATCCAGCCTGCCAGGCAGGCCGATCATAATCACCTTCGACGACGGGCTGAAGGACGCACTTGAAAAAGCCGTTCCAATACTTGAGGATTATAGTTTCAAAGCCGTATTTTATATAACGGTAGGATACGTGGGAAAGCCAAGCACCTGGATGATACCGGACGTGAACGTCGCGCTTGACATTGCCGACTGGTCCGCAATCAGAGAGCTCGATGCAAAGGGATTTGAAGTCGGAGCCCACAGCGTATCGCATCCCCACATGGACCAGATTCCGGCCGATATCTGCTACGCTGAAATGTTCGAGTCCCGCCGGGAGCTCGAAGAAACTCTGGGGCACGAAGTCAAACATATGGCTTATCCTCACGGCGGCTTTAACGAAACTGTCAGGAACCTGGCATACGAAGCCGGCTACAGCACCGCGGCCACATGCATTCCGGTTCTTGCCACGCTCGACGACGATATGCTGAAACTTCCCAGACTGAACGTCGGGATGGAAGATACTATTATGAATTTTGTATCTAAACTATACATAGCACAATCTCCCGCTGAAGCCCTGGAAACCAAGCTGAACGTCGTCCGAAAAATGATTCCGAAGACGGTCGAGCGATTTGTTAAAAGACATTTTTACAACAATAATTCCAATTAAATGCCTAAAATCAGTGTAGTCATACCGACATACAACCGCCGGGAGTCGGTTGAACGTGTATTAGAATCTCTCGTTCATCAAAGCTTGGATCCGAGGGAATACGAAGTCATTATATCCATTGACGGCTCCGAGGACGGCACGAGGGAGCTGGTCGAATCTTTCAAAGCCCCGTACGAGCTCAAATGCCTCTGGCGGCCCAACTCCGGAAGAGCATCGGCGCTGAATAACGCGATGGCTCTGGTTTTTTCAGAAATCGTCATAATACTGGATGACGACATGAAGGCTCCGGAGAGTTTTGTAGAAGAACATTATAAGGCGCATCTAAAAGATCCCAACCTCGGAGTTATAGGCGCCGCGCCTATTCACATCGATCCGTCCTCGACATTCGCGGCCCGTTATATAGCCGATGAATTCAACTCGAGGCTGATCAAGGTGTCGGCCCCGGATTACGACTTTCAGTTGTGGGATTTTTACGCCGGCAACTTCTCTATACGGCGGGATACGTTTTTACGGGCAGGAGGATTTAACCAGTCCTTTAATCTCTATGGTTACGAAGACATCGAACTGGCATACCGTTTAATAAAATCGGGCACCCGAATTGTTTATAGTCCTGAAGCGACGTGTACCCAGTATTACGATAATGATTTTAAGAAGCTGGCCGGCAACACCATTTCCGGAGGAAAGATGACGGTGCTCATGGTCAGCATGCATCCTGAGCTGTTCGAGGAGATAAAGCTCAGAGAATATAACCACGCCGGGTGGAAATTGCGCGCGCTCCGTGTATCGCTTATCAAACTGAGTCTTTTAATTCCGAAGACAAACGCCATTATAATTTCGCTCATGAAACTATTGGAAAAGCGCAGATCCAAAAAACTATGGAAAGCCTATTCGCTCTCTATGGATTATTTCTTCTGGTTCGGGGTTTTCTCCGAGATCAAAGAAAACGGCAACTACAGCCTCCTCTCGAAGATCAAATCATGCCGCTGGCTTCCGAAATGACCTACACCGTAGTTTATTACATTGACAGCGACAATTTCGGCGGAGCGGAAAAGGTATTATTCAATTTAATCAAAGGACTCGACCGAAAAACATGGCAGCCGGCGCTGGCATATCATCCGGCCGCAGGCATATCTAATTTTATAGACCAGATCAGGGAGCTCGACGTAGAGACAATTCCGGTACCTGTGATCGGCGGATACGAAGACTTAAAAAATATGCGCCGTTTCACAAAGATAGTAGCGGAGCGCCGTCCCGATATCTTTCACGCGAATCTCAACTGGCCGCTCGCCTGCTCCTACGGCATAATATCCGCTTTCCTTGCGCGGGCTAAAACCATAATCGCGACCCAGCATCTCTACGAAAAAATCGGAAGCAGGCGCTACGATTTAATGCAGAAAGTAGTCTCCCTCCTAGTAAACCGCTACATAGCGGTCTCGAACGATGTATCCGCACAGCTTAAAAGAGATATCCCCTTCGGCGGGAAGGTAGACGTAGTGCACAACGGTATCTGCATAAATGCATTCGAGGAGCGGGAAAGTGAAAACTTCGAGAGAATCCTGCCGGGTATAGCCTCCGATCGCGGAAACAGAAAACCGGTCGTACTGACCGTAGGAAGACTGGTCAAGCAAAAAGGCCATCGTTATCTGCTTCGCGCCATAGCGAAGGTTCCGGGCGCAGATTTCGTATTCGCAGGCGACGGACCGGAAAGGAAAGACATCGAAAAAGAGATCGGCTCCCTCGGAATAGGCGGACGGGTACATCTCCTGGGACACAGGGACGACATACCCGAGCTTCTTGGGAGCTGCGACATATTCGTTCTGCCATCTTTGTTCGAAGGCCACCCCCTATCCATTATGGAGGCAATGGCTGCGCGAAAGCCCGTCGTCGCCTCGAATATAAGGGGAGTCGACGAAATCATAACCAGCGGGGAAACGGGCTGCCTTGTACCGCCGGCAAACCCCGACGCCCTGGCCGCGGCTATTCAGGGGCTTATAGACGATCCGGACAAGGCAAATGAAATGGCATCCGCCGGGAATAAAAAGGTTGCGGCGGAATTCTCGTCCAGTGTAATGGTGAAAAATACGACTGCGATTTATCTTGAATTCATGACAGGAAGGAGGCACAAAGATTAAGATAGACTCCGGGAAGATACCGACCGAACTACGCAACCAGCTTTTGAGAAGAGTCGATTGGCGCTTTCTCGCTTTCAAACCATGGCCCGGGAAAAGCATAACGTTCACGAACGGTACTTTGAAACAAGCCGTGGAGTTGATTTCCGGAAGCACAGTTTCGCCCGACTCCGCGGTTGAGGGGAGCTGCGACCTTGCAGTGGCTTCAAACCCCGACCGTAATACCCTCGAGCTTATGTTTTCTCATTTGAAACCGGGGGGAACCTCCTATATAGAATGGACCGTGAGCCCTTTGGTCAAGGCAGATTCATTCATGCAAGAGATAGAATCCCTTGGGTTCAGCGACGTCGCGCTCTACCTTTTAAAACCGGATTTCAAACAATCCCAGCCGACGATGTGGATACCGTTCCAGAACCGGGGAGCCGTCGAATATACGCTTCTCGGCAGCTATCTGGATGACGTCTCGGTAAGCCCTCTAAGAAGAATAGGTGCTCAACTTCGCATTTTGTTATATCGCATTTTCCCGAGCGCCTTCATAAATCTGCCGTGGCTGATAGTTCCGCATCCAAAAAATTTCACGGTATGCACGATTGCGTCGAAGCCCGAAACGCGCTCATTGAAGAAAACAGCCGTCCCGGCCCTGCGAGACCTCCCGAATGAAAACGTGGAAGCGGAATACAACCTGCCCGGGATGATTGGATCGACTCTCGAGAGCCTGGGTCAGCCCGTTCCATCCGAGCGAACAAGCATGCTGATGATAACCAGGGGTAATACCGAGAATAAGAAAGTGGGGCTTCTGGTATTCCCCGACCAGTCTTCCGAGCCGAGCTTCATCGTAAAAATGCCCCGTGTCGAGAAGTCTCTCAATTCTCTCAAGAACGAGGGCTCGGTACTCAGCAGTCTCGGAACCGAAATAAAGTGGATTCCCCGGATTCTTTTTTCCTTCGACGAGCCCGGCTACTTTGCACTCGGACAAACACTGGTAAAGGGGATGAGAATCGCCGGAAAACTCGATAGCAATATATTCAAAGACCTCGCATCGAAAATGACAGGATGGCTGGTCGAGCTGGCCCAAAAAACGAAGACCCCGGCTCGCAAGGAAGAAGCCGAGCGAAAAATCGAAGAGGCGATATCGATTTTTACCGCATACTACGGCTCCGTAATGACGGAAGACGAGATGCTTCGCATCAGAGCAATAATCAGCCGCCTCGATCTTGACTATACCGTCTGCGAGCACCGCGACCTTGGCCCCTGGAACATACTCATTGACACCGGCGGCACCCCTGGAATAATCGACTGGGAGAACAGCTCGCTTCACGGTTTTCCATTCATGGATTTGATTACATTTTTCACCTGGGCCGCCATATACCTCGAGAACGCCGACATAGCTTCGAAATACAGAGTTACATACCGCAACATGCTGGACGGTTCCACCTTCGCTGGAAACATATTCAACGAATGCGCCAGGCAGTATTCCGCAGAGCTGGGCATTTCATCCGATTCGATCCGGGCTCTGAGGCTGCTCAATCTGCTCATACAGGCCGACCAGGAGTTTCCGCAAATAAAAAGCAGGGTGGAGAATCCGCTCGACGATGAGAACAGCATCGAGAATGGATGCAATATACAGCTCCTGAGGGAGGAAATGCTCTCCGGCTCCGGGGCCTGACAAGTAAAGAGCATCTTATAACCATGCGAATACTCTTCGTTTCAAGATACTTCATAGACGACCCGAAAACGAAGGTCCACGGAGTATACAAACGCATGGGCACTTTCATCGAGGCGCTCAAGAAAATAGCTGCTCTGGACGTGCTCTTCTACACACCGCCCGGCACTGATTACTCCTATTCCCAAACGAAGGAGCTCGAAACCCGTCTCGGGGATTACTGGCAGGCCGACGTCAGCCTCTTCCTCTGCCCGATGAGGGAATACGGCAACCGCACTCCGTTCGGCAAAATGACCTCTTTC
>JAGVLR010000089.1 GCA_020054175.1 Candidatus Dadabacteria bacterium | reverse complement strand
TTTTTAATTTGGAGTATTTTATTCAAATCCTTGACAATCTCAAGAAAAGTCGGTGAAAATAGTTTAAAACTAACCTACGCGTTATCGTTTGGTGTTTTATGAAGAAGATCGTCACGTTAACGGTTTTGTCTTTTCTGTTCCCGGTTGTGTCTTACGTTTCAGCGCAGGAGTTTCGCCAGTACGGAAATGCCTCGTGGTACGGAAACAGTTTCCACGGGAGGCCAACAGCGAGCGGTGAGTCCTACGACATGCACGAATTCACCGGCGCTCACAGAGACCTTCCTTTCGGCACCGTAATAAAGGTGAAGAACCTCCGGAACGGTAGAGAGGTTGTCGTGAGGGTGAACGACCGCGGCCCATTCATCAAAAGCCGTATAGTGGATCTTTCCCGCGCCGCCGCCAGCATGCTCGGAATAGTGAGCAGGGGCACGGCGAGGGTAAGCATCGAGGTCATCTCATTCCCCGACGGCTCGCCGCCGCTCTCACCGCTGTAGGCGATGTTAAGGCTCCCTGAATGATTCAGGGCCGAGGAATAATGAATAACAGAATCATTCTATTATTACTGATTCTGCCTGTCGCCTTCTCGTGCGCTAAAAAAACGGTAGACGTCCCCCGCGTGCCCAAGTCTCCCGACGAGGGAGGGTACGTCGTCGAGGAAGGCTCCACCCAGATAGGCATAGCGTCGTGGTACGGTATAGACGAGCATAACAACTTTGCAGCGAGCGGCGAGCGGTTCAGCAAATACGCCTACACCGCTGCCCACCAAACCCTTCCCCTGGGCACCGTCGTGAGGGTCACCAACCTCGAAAACGGCCGCGACGTCATAGTCGAAATCAACGACAGGGGCCCCTTCGTGAAGGGCCGCATAATCGATCTCTCACACGCCCCCGCCGAGGCCATAGACATGATCGGGCCGGGCACGGTCAAAGTCAAGGTCGAGGTGGTTTCCTCTCCCTCGGCGCGCAGCACGAGCACGAGCTACTTCGACCCTCATTATACGGTCCAGGTGGGCTCGTTCAGCGACCAGGGGAACGCCATGTACCTCAAGCGCCAGCTTGACCCCGACTACGACGACGTCCGCGTCGAAACGGTAAAGCTCGGCGGCGGCGAATACTTCAGGGTCAGGGTAGGGCGGTTCTCGGACGAGGACGAAGCCGAAAGAACGGCGTCCAGGCTCAGAAGCTCGGGCCTTACGAGCAGGGTTTTGCTGGAATAATCCGTCTCCGGGCGTTTTTCCTCCTTTAGTCCCGATAATCTGTTAAAATTAAAAAAAATACAAGGAAAGGTTCATGGATGAATTCGTAAAATCACACGGCCTCGGTAACGACTACTTCGTGCTCGACTCCTCAGCCATATCGTTCACGGTAACGCCGGCCGTGACGAGGCTCCTCTGCGACAGGAACTACGGCGTCGGCTCAGACGGCATACTCCTTCTAACCAAATCCCCGAGGGCCGATTTCGGACTCCGCATTCTCAACCCCGACGGCAGCGAAGCCGAAAAGAGCGGGAACGGCCTCAGGATATTCGCGAAGTATCTCTACGAACACGGACACACGCAAAATAAAACGTTTAAAATAGACACACTCGGCGGCGTCGTAACGGCCGAGCTCGAAGTTTCGGAAGACGGCAGGGTCCCGTTCGTCACCGTCGAGATGGGACAGGCTATATTTAACAGTAAAGAAATACCCGTCGCGGGCGAAGAGCGCGAGGTCGTCGACGAGGAGATAAGGGTCAACGGCGAGATAGCGAGGTTCACAGCCGTCTCCGTCGGGAATCCCCACTGCGTCGTATTCGTCGACAAGCTCGACGAAGGCTTCACGCGTAAGCTCGGCCCACTCCTCGAAAACCACGAGCTCTTCCCGAACAGGATAAACGTCCAGTTCGTGAAGGTCCTCACGCCGGAAAAGGTCTCGATTCTCATATGGGAAAGGGGAGCCGGATACACGCTCGCCTCGGGGAGCAGCTCCTGCGCCGCCGCGGCCGCGTGCGTGAAGAACGGCCTTACAGCCAAGAAATTAACCGTATCCATGCCGGGCGGCGAGCTCGACATAGAAATAAGGGAAGACTGGACGATAAAAATGCGGGGCGCCGTCGAGGAAGTCACCTCCGGCACGCTCAGCCGCGACCTTCTCGACAGGATAAAGTCGCTCCCCGCCGAATGACGGGTCTGTAAATCGAATACACTTTTCCCGGCTGCCGGCCGGTTAAATCGCTGCCATGAAAACGTTCATACTCTCCGCGGGAACCGTGCTTCCCGTTTCCTCAAAGCCCATTAACGGCGCCTCGGTCCTCGTTTCCGAAGGAAAAATCGTGGAAGTCGCGAAGACGCCGGCCATGTTAAAAAAACACCCCGGAGTTTCCGAGATAAAACTGGGAAGCGGTATCCTCCTTCCCGGCTTCATTAACGCCCACACACATCTAGAACTGGGCTGGACACAGGCCGAGATCGGTGCGTTCACAGGCTTCACCGGATGGCTGGAGCAGCTTATCGTCTCCAAGGGGACGCCCATACTCGAAGAGACGATAGCGGCGTCGGTATCGGAGGGCGTGAAGAGCCTCGTTTCGTCCGGCGTGACGACCGTGGGCGAAATATCCTCCTACGGAGGCCTCGACAAGCCTATAATCGAACAATCGGGTCTGAGGACAGTGCTCTTCAGAGAAATTGTCGACAGCAACGAGCACAGGACAGATTTTAATTTCAAGCAAACGGGCGGGCTCGTCGAAGAGAGGCCCTTCCCGCACGCCCTCTATTCCTGCAGTCCGAGGCTTCTCCGAAAGGTTTTCCGTGCTCATCACAAAAACGGCGTTCCGTTCGGCATGCATCTCGCCGAAAGTCCCGACGAGGTCGAATTCGTAAAATGTTGCTCTAACAAAATAGAGGGAAAGATATTCCCGCTTATTGGAAAGGAGTCCTTCGAAAGGCCCACGGCCGAAAGCCCTTACGCCTACTTCTCTAAAATGGGACTCTCGGAGGGCGACAGGGTAACGCTCATACATATGGTCAGGGTTGGAAAGGAAGAAGCCGACGAGATCTCCAGGCTCGGGCTCGGCATAGTCCTCTGCCCGAGGAGTAATCTCTTCCTCCAGGCCGGAGCGCCGCCCTTTGCATATTATTCCGGCATCAAAAGGCTCGGCATCGGGACGGACGGCCTTTCGAGCAATTACAACCTCGATTTCTTCGAGGAGCTCCGCGCGTTTCACCTCCTCATGTCACAGGCGATAGGCGAAAAGGCGGCGTTCAAGTCGGTCCACGCGGCCACGCTCGGCGGTGCGGGCGCGCTCTACCTCGAAGATAAAACAGGCAGCATCGACCCCGGCAAGGAAGCCGACCTCATATACATCGACACGCCGGGAAAATTCAGGGACCCTTACTTTTCCGTAATCTCGTCCGCGTCCGCGAACATCGGCTTGGTAATGACGGCCGGCAGGGTACTCTACAAAAAGGACGGAATCCCGTTTCCGGATTCCGTATAGTCAGCGCAGCTAATCGTCCTCGTCTATCCTGTCGGCAAGCACCTCGGCGACGTGCCTCACGCGCCTCCCGGTGAAATGCTCTATCTGGTGCCGGCACGAAACGCCCGACACGGCTACGACAGTTTCCACCGCTGTGTTTCTGACAGCGGGAAAGAGGCGATCCTCGCCGATAGCCTGAGATACCTCATAATGCTCGCTCTCGTACCCGAAGCTCCCAGCCATCCCGCAACACCCGGCGTTCGTCTCCGCGACGCCGCACCCGGCTATCTCAAGCAGGCCCACGGGCACGCCTGTTCCAGTCATCGCCCTCTGGTGGCAGTGGCCGTGATAGAGAATATTCTCTGTGCCGGACTTCCATTTCACCCGGCTCATCACGTCCCCAGCCGCGCCGAATAAGAACTCGTCGAGGAGATACGAATTTTTCGCCAGCACGGCAGCGTCCTCGTCACCGGGAAGAAGGTCCGGATACTCGTCCCTGAACGTCAATACACAGCTCGGTTCAGTGCCGACTACTGGAATTCCCTTCCTCGCATACGGAGCGAGGAGCGAGGCGTTTATTCGGGCATTTCCTTTCGCCTCCCTCAGCATGCCCTTGCTTATCATCGGCCGCCCGCAGCATGCCCGCTTCAAGGCGAGAATCACCTCGAATCCGGCTGCCTCCAGCAGCCTGACTGCGGCCTTTCCTACCTCCGGCTGGTAGTAGCTCACCCACGTATCGTGAAAGTAAAGAACCTTTCCCATGTCCGCCGCGCGCGACTTCGTGGGCTTTTTCCGGAACCATTCAGTAAAGCTTTCTTTCGAGAGCGTCGGAAGAGTCCTCTCCGCGCTTATACCGAGACGGGATAATACACTTTTCCCGGCGCCGCTTTCCATAATGGCATTAGAGAGATTCGGAAAGATGGCCGCAGCCCTGCTCATGGCATGTATGTTTCCGAATATTCGGTCCCTGAGCGAAATTCCGTGGACGTCGTTATAATGCGCCAAAAATTCGCTCTTCATCTTCGCAGCGTCCACGGCAGAGGGGCACTCGCTCCTGCACGCCTTGCACGAGATGCAGAGGTCGAACGCCTCCCGCATCTCGCTCCCCGTGAGAAATTCTTTTTCGGCCCTTCCGGAGAGGACAGCCCTGAGCGCGTTCGCCCGCGCCCTCGTCGTATCCCTCTCGTCGCGGGTCGCCATGTATGACGGGCACATTATCCCCTCGCCCAGTTTTCGGCACACTCCCTGACCGCTGCACATCTCCGCCGCGCCTAGAAATCCTTCGTCCGAAGACCAGTCTAGGTAAGTCCGGATTTCATACGGCGGGTACCCCGGTCCGAATCTCATGTCGCCGTCGGGAGGTGCAGAGCTTACTATCTTCCCCGGATTCATGAGCCCGCGCGGGTCGAATGCTTCCTTCAGCTTTCTCATGACGCGGCAAAGCCCGGGGCCGAATAGTCTCTCGTTGAGATAGCTCCTCTGGAGCCCGTCACCGTGCTCGCCGCTCATCACTCCGCCGTACTTTACGGCGAGCCCGAAGGCCCCGTGCATGAGTTCCTTCATCGCGGTAATCCCGTCCCCCGTTTTCAGATTGACGAGCGGCCTCACGTGAAGACAACCCGCGCTCGCGTGCCCGTAAAATCCCGCCTTCGTGCTGAACTTCCCTATGAGTTCCGTAACATCGGCGACGTATTCCGGGAGCCTCGCGACGGGCACCGAGACGTCCTCGATGCAGGGTATGGGTTTGTAATCTCCGCGCCTGCTCATGAGTATCCCGAGCCCAGCCCGGCGTATTGCCCAGACGTCCGCCTGCTCCTGCGTCGTATCGGCGTAAGTCACGCCGCAGCCGATCCTCCTCTCCCTCAGAAACGCCGCCAGCCCGCGCGTCTTCTTCTCCGCCTCGGCCTCCGTCTCGCCGTAGAACTCGACGACGAGAAGCGCCTGGGGGTCTTCCTCCGTAAACGTCAGCCTGCGCCCGAGCCCGGGCAGCTTTCGCGCGAGCTCTATGATCATCGAATCTATAAGCTCGATGGCGGACGGCTCACGGGTGAGAATAGGCGTCACAGCCTCCATTGCCGAGGCGACGCTCCCGAATTCCAGTACCGCGAGACGCGTATGCTTCGGCCTCGGGACGAGCCTGAGAGTGAGCTCCGAAGCGATGCCGAGCGTCCCTTCCGAGCCGGCGAGGAGTTTCGCGGGATTGAAAGGCTCTTCGAGAAAGTAGTTCAGGCTGTAGCCCGACGCCCTACGCCAGTGCTTCGGAAATTCGTTTTGTATAATTCCGGAAAATTCATTTCTTATCTCCGCAAGCTTCGAAAAAAGCTGTCCCTCCGCCCCCACTGATTTCGGTGTTTCTCCATTCGTGAATGCGCGGAGCCCCGCATCGCCGCCGTCAGGGAGAATCACCCTCGCGGCTTCGACGTTATCCCCCGCCATACCGTAAAGAATGGAATGAGCGCCCGTGGAATTATTCCCCACGGCCCCGCCGACTGTCGCTATCCTCGCCGTCGAGGGGTCCGGGCCGAACATGAGCCCCGTATGCGCGACGCCCCGGTTAAGCCCCTCTATATAGATCCCGGGCTCGACGCGGACGGTTCCCGTCTCCGCGTCGATTTCGATGATCCTGTTCAGATATTTCGAGAAGTCGAGGACGAGCGCCCTGCCGACGGCCTGCCCGGCGAGGCTCGTCCCGCCGCCGCGCGGCAGTATCGGTATTCCGTGCTTCGCCGCTAACTCGACCGCCGTGAAAACGTCTTCGGTGCTGCGGGGTATAACGACGCCCACGGGCTCTATCTGGTAGTTGCTCGCGTCCGTGCTGTAAAGGATCCTGCTCAGTCTGTCGAATCGTATCTCGCATTCGAGCTCGGCGGCGAGCTCCTTCTCAAGCTCTGTTCGTGCGTTCGGGTCGGGCATTTGCGGCGTCCTTAAGTCTAGTATAACTTGGCGTCGAGCGTGTTAGCCAATTCGGGCGCCTTCGCTCCGAAAGTGCGCGCCGTTAATTACAGACTTCCTTCAAATACAGGTATCATAACGTGTTTTTCGGCCGGAGGGCGAATGCGCTTTTCATACTCCATCCGGCGGCGGACAAATTAATGAAATTCGTCATCGTCCCGGTAAAAGATCTGTCGCACGCTAAAAACAGGCTCTCCTCGCTCCTGCCGCAGGACGTGAGGACGGACATCGCTTACGCCATGCTGGAAGACGTGCTGAACGCGCTCGGTGCGGCGCGCCTTCCGGACAGAAAGCTGGTCGTCACGATGGATAGACGAGCCGCCGAAATAGCGCGCGGCCTCGGTATCGAAGTGCTCGAAGAAACGGAGCAGAAGGGCGAGAGCCTGTCGGTCGACGAGGCCTCTCT
>JAGVLR010000202.1 GCA_020054175.1 Candidatus Dadabacteria bacterium | reverse complement strand
GCTGATTCCGATAATCGCGAGGGCCCCCGAGAACGAAAGGCTGAATCTCGATACGATACAGAGTCTTCAGGTCTGGAGCCCGGCGGCGGGAAGGATGATACCGATAGGCCAGGTTGTTTCCGGCTTTAACACCGAAACGGAAGACGCCAACATCGGCAGGCGCGACCGTATGACGATGATAAAAATCCACGCCGACCCGAGGACGGAGCTCCCGAGCGAGCTCTTCGTGCGCGTCAAGCCCCAGATAGAGAAGGCGCTCAACGTGGACGTCGGAAAAATCACGGGACAGAGCTTCGGCCCGGAAGACGATCCGTTCAAGGATTTCACACCGGACGTCGTCCCGATAAGGGACTCCGACATGCTTCCGCTCAAGGGGATGCCCGGTTACTACATGGCATGGGGCGGCGAAGCCGAGGATTCCGCGCGCGCAAACGCGGGGCTCGCGAGCAAGCTGCCTGTATTCTTCGGGATGATGGTTCTGGTGGTCGTGTTCCTTTTTAACTCGATAAAGCAGCCGCTCATAATCTGGCTCACAGTTCCCCTCTCCATAATCGGTGTAACTGTGGGGCTCATCTTATTCAAGCAGCCGTTCGGGTTCATGGCGCTTCTCGGGCTCCTCAGCCTTTCGGGCATGCTCATCAAGAACGCCATAGTCCTGATAGACCAGATAGACAGCGAAATCAAAACCGGAAAGGACAAATATCTGTCGGTAGTCGATTCGGGTGTGAGCAGGCTGAATCCGGTTATGATGGCCGCCGCGACGACTATCCTCGGCATGATACCACTTCTTCAGGACGCGTTTTTCGTATCGATGGCCGTAACCATAATGTTCGGGCTTCTGGTTGCGACGGTGCTCACACTCGTCGTGGTGCCGGTGCTCTACACGATATTCTTCAAGATACCGAACCCGGCGAAATAATAGATCGGTGTGTCCCGCACGCGCCTGATTCCAGGCGCTCAGTTGCCGCACCGGGTTTACCTTCAGGACTCAGCCTTCGCTTTCCGGCCTGAACAGCCTTTCGTAGGAGGTATACGGCCCGACCGGGATAATGCTCGCTATGTCGAGAAAGCCCTCCCTCACCAGCGGCAGCGCGTCGAGAGTTTTCTGAACGTGATCGAGGCTGTCGGCTTCCAGCGTGAGCACGACCCCCCTTCTGTCGAGACGGTGATTTATCGCGCGCAAAAAGCCCGATTTGTGAAGCTGCCACACATAGCGCACCTCCTCCTCTACCAGAGAAGGGTTTTCATCGTATTTTATCCTGTCGGATAATTCCGCGATCGCGAAAAATTGCATGTCGTTTTCCTCCCTGTGTGATTTTTTATTCCAGCGGACCTGCCGTATGAGAGCTCACTCCCGCTTCGGCGACTCTCTCATTTTTCATTATAAACCCTGACGCCACCTCTAGGGACTTTTTACGATTCGGGCGGCGCTGATTCTTATTTCTTCTTTTGCAGAACGCCGGGATCGGCGCACACAGCCCACGCCCGCGCCATTATTTCGCCCGCGGTCGGATTAAGGTTCGTGCATTCGACCAGCCACGCCGACTCGTCGGGCCGCGGAGCGTTTATGGTGAGCGCCGCCCTCCCTATGGTGTTGAGGTAGCCAGAGCACTCCCCTCCCCCGCCGATGAGCTTCTTTCCTCTCGGGCATACGCTCTTCACGGAAACGCCCTTGCCTGTTGCGGCGGCGACGACATCCGACTCTTCCGCGACGAAAGTGACCCCGTCCTGTGCGGCTGCGATTTGCGAAACTCCTCCGGAGAAATATATTGCGGCGGCTATGAAAACAGCTCCGAGAATTCGGCGATTCATGAAAAGACCTCCTTACTTATAGTGTTTAATACTCTATCACAGAATGGAGGGGAAATATTAGGAAATGCTGGGCCACGAAGCCGGTCATCGACCCGGAAGAACCCCGTTCTTTCGGAAACCGCCCTGGTGTATAATTAACCCATGTTCCCGGGAATAAAAAGGATTCCTCACATCAGGGCGCTTCTCGCCGTCTTTTTCCTTGCCCTCGCGTTTGTTACTTTCGAATCGCGGGCCCAGGAAGACAAAGGCGGGACTGCGGGCGAGGAAGCGCAGTCGGCCCCCGAAGGCGGCAGCGGAGCTCCTGTAGTAATAGAAGAGGAGCCCTACGAATATTACTACTGGCCCGACGAGAATCTTAACAATTTCGGGCTCTCCTCGATGGGCGAAGGGACGACGATGGGCAAGACTCCCCAGAGGAAGAGTAACCTCGAAGTAAATCCCGCCAAGCCGAAGCCTACCCCTGCGCCGGAGGACGAGGAAGAAACGCCGCCAGACGAATCCCCGGACGCCGCAGCCGTCGGCCCTTCGACTGGAGCCGAGGCCGGGAGACAAACCGGAGGCTCCGGGGCCGCCTTTTATAAGTGGGTGGACGATAAAGGCAACCTTCACTACACCAACAATCTCGGGGAAGTGCCCCTCGAATATCAGCAGCAAATCTACCGGCAGGAAAACCCCTGAAAAAACCTGGTCCTTACCTATTAATCGTTCATAAGATTGTATAAAATAGGGCTTGGGTTTATCGAAGAGCCCTACCCCGGCAAAACCGGGCAGTCACGCGGCTACCTGTCGAGCCCTTTGAAAAATTTCTTCTAAAAAGGACACGGCTTCATGCAAAGAAAAAAAGCTTTTCTACTCGCCGGGCTCGCGATCCTGGCTATAGCCGCCTTCACTTCTTTAGCCTACGCAGCTTCTTCTCCATCGGCCGAAACGCTCGCCTTCCCGCCTCCGCTTGAAAGCTATAACGACTCTAACCTCGGCAGTATTTCCGCGATACTCCTCGAGCGCATAAAGCAGGAGCCCTTCAATCTTGTAGCCACGCTTATATTTTTATGCGCCATCATACATACATTCATTGCCGGCAAATTCATGGCTATCTCGCACAGGCTGGAGCACGAGCACGAACAGAGAATCAAAAGGGGAGAAGCGCACAGCGATTCTGAAAGCATCGCGGCCAAGGCGTTCCACTTTCTCGGCGAGGTCGAAGTCGTATTCGGCCTCTGGGCCGCGGTTCTCTTCGTCGCCATAACGATCAACTTCGGCTGGTCGGCGCTCGTCGGCTACGTGGGACACAAGGTGAATTTCACGGAAGCCGCGTTCGTAGTCGTCATCATGACGCTCGCGGCAACGAGGCCGATCCTGAGGCTCGCGGAGTCCTCGATGCTGAAAGTCGCTCAGCTGCTGGGAGGCTCGCTCGCCGCGCTCTGGTTCACGATCCTCACCCTAGGCCCGATACTCGGCTCGTTCATAACGGAGCCAGCCGCGATCACCATTTCGGCGCTCGTTCTCTCCGAGAAATTTTATCAGCTGAATCCAAGTAATAGATTGAAATACGCGACGCTCGGCCTCCTTTTCGTCAACATATCCGTCGGCGGCACATTAACCCATTTCGCGGCCCCTCCCGTACTGATGGTATCTGCCCCGTGGAACTGGGGGACGGGCTTTATGCTCGCCAATTTCGGATGGAAGGCGTTCGCCGGCATTCTCATCGCGAACGGCCTCTATTTCGCATTTTTCCGGAACGAGCTGGCGCGGCTTCAGGAGAAGTTCGCGATCCGAAGCCTGATGGACGAGATCGACAGGAAGTACGTCACCAAAGACCTGGTGG
The DNA here is from genome assembly GCA_020054175.1 of Candidatus Dadabacteria bacterium. Taxonomy (GTDB): domain Bacteria; phylum Desulfobacterota_D; class UBA1144; order Nemesobacterales; family UBA2774; genus JADLGH01. Next base: position 3,392 of record JAGVLR010000202.1, on the reverse strand, counting down.
AGGGAGAGTTCGACAAGATCGCAGCCGCCGTGAGCACGGAGTTCAGGCTCGTCGAATCCCTCAACGAGAAGACCGAGCAGGTTCTGGCGGTAATAAGGAAAAGGATGGAGACCGAAGTCCTGCCCAGGCTGAAGGCGAGGGGAATAAGCGAGAGCCTCATAAAAGAAGCATTCGAAAAGCGGCTCGAAGATATAAGGCTTGTCAGGCTCAGGAGATACCTCCCCGGACTTCTGCCCGAAGACGAGCGCCCGGAATTCGTAGACCCGGACTGGGACAAACGAGAAGACCATGTGCCGGTCTGGATCACGGTCGTGCACATATTATTCATGGGGTGGACGATTTTAAACGCTCACAACACTGCTCTCTTTATACTCGGGCTTCTCTTCTTCCTCGGCTTCGCACAGATCACTTCCACATATCAGAACCGGGTTAACCTCCAGCCGCCGCTGCTCGTCGGGTTCTTTCTTGCGGGTCTCGTTATTCATGGAGGTCTTCAGGGATGGTGGATAGCACCTGTATTGGGCAGTCTCGGCGAGGTACCGCTGATGCTCACCGCTACCGTGCTGACGGCATTTAACGACAACGCGGCCATAACTTACCTTAGCACGCTCGTGCCCGATTTCACGGATGGCTTGAAATACGCCGTCGTCGCTGGAGCGGTCACGGGAGGCGGCCTGACGGTTATCGCCAACGCCCCGAATCCGGCCGGGCAGTCGATACTCAAGAAACACTTCGGCAACGCCGTATCTCCCCTCGGGCTTTTCCTCGCGGCGTTCCTGCCGACCATTGTTATGCTCTTATGTTTCTTGCTGCTGGGTTAGAGGGGGTGCTATTTTCGGCGGCGAAAACGCGGCTCTCTATTTTTTGAGATTAGACTAACCGAAGAAAGATTCGGGACTGCCGGATGATACAGGCGGGCGGGAATTACCTGGCCCACCTTCTCCTTTCGGGCACGGCAAGTATGGGACACGTGCTCGCCCTTAAGACCTGTTCCGTGGTATTACCCCTGAGCGCATCGAGAAAACCCAGATGACCCTGGGTACCCATGACTATAAGGTCGGAGGGTGTCTGTGAGGCTACTTTGAGTATGGTTTCGACAGCGTTCCCCTCGAGCATGAGATGCTTCCATTCCCACGAATCCTTGTCTGGATGTTTTATAGCAGGCAGGCGCGCCGGATCGCCGACGTAGAGAAGTGTGAAAACGCACGAGCCGTTGCCAATAAGGCTCGCGAACTTCATCGCGGCGTTGACTGCCAGGTGCGGATCGGGTTCTACGTCGACCGGGACGAGTATGTTCTTGAGCGTTACAGTCCCGTCGGCCTGCGAAACGAAGCCCTCGTTCGCTTTTTTAAGGAACAGGGTCATTCCGCCCGATTCCCTCGACACCTTCTCGGCCACGGACTTATGAACCAGCCTTTCGACGCCGCTCCTCCCGTGCGTGGCTATTACGGTGATGTCGGAGGGGTAAGACTTCAGGTAATTCAATATGGAGCTTACAGGGTCGGTATGCACGCCTACGACCTTGCTATAGGCAAACCCCATCTTGCGTATATCTTCTTCCGGGTTTTCGGCGGAGATTACGTTCCATTTTATGAGGGTATCCCTTATCTTCGGGAATTCCGGCAGCACGTTACGGTCTTTGTCGGGGGATACGTGGAACAGATTGAGCCTGGCGTTGGCCAAAACAGCTATCTTGAGAGCGTGTGCAAAAGCGGCTTCGCTCTCGTGAGAAAAATCTGTCGGGTGAAAGACGCTTCCGAGAAGGCTCGGATTGCCCTTGGCCTTCTGCCCGCCGTTCACCGAGGCGGGATTATTCCTCGCCTCGAGGAGCGCGCGCAGCGTGCCGTAGGCATCGTTTATCTCTTTTATCTTGGTCTCGGCGCGCTCTTTAAGCCTGTCGTTGCTCTCGTACTTGTCCGGATGCCAGACCTGCACTAGATCCCTGTAGGCGCTTTTCAGCTGTTCGTCCGAGAAGTCGTTCCCTAGATCAAAGAGCTCTAGTAGCTTCCCGATATTTTTGCTGCTCATTCGGTTAAGAGTATCAGTTCAGAACGTTATACCCTCTTCCTGCCATGCAGTTGCGGTATATCTGTTCGAACCCCTTTTCCGAATCATATACCCCTTTCGCTCCGCCCGCAAGGCCTCCGATTACAGCTCCGTATGCAAGACCCGAAACCGTGCTTCCGGCTATGGTTCCGAGCAGCGCGCCGGTACCTGTACCGACTGCGCCGCCGACTACCGTATCCTTGGCGGTATTTTTCCATCCCGGGGCTCCCTGCTGGGCTATGGCCTTGCATTCGGCCTGGTCGCGATAGTAGGCGTCGTCATTGCTTACGCTCCTCGGATCGACTACGGGGTTATAGGTTTGACATCCCGCAAGAAGTGTTACAAAGGCCAGCAAAAAGAATACTTTTTTCAATTTTATTGCCTCCCGTTCAATTTAGAAAATCTATGTTAAACAACAATAAATATAACTGCTAATTCTTCACTTCCCGAACAGTTTCTACTAGGTCTCCGCCAATCGGCTCGAGCAGCCGGTAGCCCACGAGCGGGGTATAATCCCCGAGCCTGTAGTCCCTTATAGTGAGGACGCACGTCGCAAGCGCTTCTTCGGGGTAGCAGGAGAACGAGAGATTGGCTCCAGCCAGGCTGGCGGAATCGTTATCGACTGATACCGACGGGATCAATCCGAAATTGTGAACGTCGAATCCTCCCTTGTCGTTTTTCGATACCCGAAAGAGACCCGCGAATTCGATTTCCTCGGTGGTACGGGGGCCGGAGCCGTCTTCCTCGACGACCATCTTCCTTGCTTCTTCGGATATTATTGGCTTTCCGCCTATGGAGTTAACCCTGTCGAGTATGTTTATCGTTATTTTTTGAACCTGCGCCCCGTCTTTCGTTTTCGTTATGACCGTCGTCGCGGCTATGTCGAATTCGCCGCCGCCTACGTCGACAGGCTGGCCGAACGTCCGTGTCTTGTTGATGGTAACGCCGTCTTCTTCGCTCGTTGAGGCGAGTGTCTTTCCGGCGAGAAGACTCGTATACAGCTGCTTGAACTCCGCCGTCGTTATGTCCTTTTCAGCCGCGGACGCCGCCGTGCCGAGAAGTAATAACGCTACGTATAAAATGCCGAGGGTTTTAAACATTTATGCCTCCTTAATGCTGGATTTTATCCCCCCTCATTCCACTGAAAACCATTCTAACCCCAAAAGATTTTCAATTCAAGCGTGAGATGATCCGTCAATCCTCGAGGTGCGGAGATCCTCATAAGCTGCCGCGGGAGATAGATAATACGGCGGCGCGCCTTTAGGATTTATGGAGTATACGGCGGTAAACCCGATCTGTCAGGAGATGTAGCCTGTTTTTCTCAGCTTTTCGATGACGAACGCTAT
>JAGVLR010000158.1 GCA_020054175.1 Candidatus Dadabacteria bacterium | reverse complement strand
AACGGACCTCCAGGGCGGCCCGGTCGACAGGAAAATCGACAGGATTAACTGGGACCCGGTCTCCGTCGAGAAATGCGGATACCGTCATTACATGCTAAAAGAAATACACGAGCAGCCCCAGGCCGTACTCGACACGATGCGCGGAAGGTTTTCCGAGGAGACAGGCGAAATATTTTTCGACGGGCTCGACAGCTCGAATTACAAGAACATAGAGAGGATAGTTATCCTTGCCTGCGGGACGTCGTTCCACGCGTCTCTCATCGGGAAGTACATGATAGAGACGATAGCGCACATACCGGTGTAGGTCGAGATAGCGTCCGAATTCAGATACAGGAATCCGATAATCGACAACGACACACTTGCCATCGCGGTATCGCAGTCGGGTGAGACGGCGGACACGTCCGAAGCTCTCACCGAAGCGAAATCCAAAGGTGCCGAGACGCTGGCTATAACGAACGTTCTCATGAGCAAGATCGCGAGAGACGCGGACGGCGTTATATACACCCACGCCGGGCCTGAAATAGGGGTCGCGTCGACAAAGGCGTTTACAACGCAGCTCATAGTGTTTTATTTCCTCGCGCTATACCTGGGGCGGATAAAGAAGACGATTGGGAAGGATGAGTCGCGCGCGCTTCTCAGGGACGCGATAAGGATTCCCCAGCTTATACAGATAACGCTCGGGCTCGACGACGCCGTAAAAGAGCTTGCGCAAGACTTTTTCCATTACAGGAATTTCCTTTATTTAGGCAGGGGCATAAGCCACCCTGTCGCATATGAGGGTGCCCTGAAGCTAAAAGAAGTGTCTTACATCCATGCCGAGGGATACGCCGCCGGCGAGATGAAGCACGGCCCGATAGCGCTCATAGACGAGGAGATGCCGGTCGTTCTCATCGCGCCTAACGACGGCATAACGTTCAAGAAAATACTCGGGAACCTCCAGGAGATAAGGGCGCGCCGTGGGAAGGTTATATTCATTACTTCCAGCAGCGCGGCCGAGGAGCTCGGGGGCTCTGCCGACAGGGTAGTGATAATCCCCGAGAGCAGCAATCTCCTGAGCCCGATAATATCCGTCATACCGCTTCAGCTCCTGGCGTATCATATCGCGAACTTCAAGGGGACTGACGTCGACCAGCCGAGGAACCTCGCCAAGGTCGTCACGGTCGAATAACCCTTCCTGGTCCGGTATCCGAAGCTCCTTTTCCTTGCCCGAACCGGGCACTCGTTTCCGATTTCTCGATCTCGTTTTCAAACCGAAAATAATCTGGTAGATTATTGAGCTTCTTGCAGTAACTACCCAAAGCCCAAGAGGACCTATTACGATGAAAGTACTCGTCGTCGGGAGCGGCGGCAGGGAACACGCATTGTGCTGGAAAATCGCTCAAAGCCCGCTCGTAGGCACGCTTTACTGCGCGCCCGGGAATCCGGGCATAGCGAAGAATGCGAAGTGCGTCGACATAAAGACGCACGACATCGACGGTTACCTCCGGTTCGCGAGGTCTAACGAAATCGACCTCACCGTCGTAGGCCCCGAGTTTCCGCTGTCTCTCGGTATCGTCGACAGGTTTGGCGAAGAAGGGCTTCATATTTTCGGGCCCACGAAGGCCGCTGCGGAAATAGAAACGAGTAAGGCATTTTCGAAATACCTGATGAAAAAGTACGATATTCCGACCGCGTTTTTTTCGGTGTTCAGCGATTACGAAGAGGCTGTGGCGTGGGTGAGAGAAGTGAAACCACCGCTTGTCATAAAGGCCGACGGACTCGCTTCGGGAAAGGGCGTCTTCATCTGCCGGACCGAAGAAGAAGCGATACAGGCCCTCGACGACGTCATGCGAAAGAAAATATTCGGCGACTCGGGCGATACGGTTGTTGTAGAAGAGTTTCTCCGCGGCGAGGAGGCATCATTCTTCGCGCTGACGGACGGGACAAACGTTATACAGCTCGAAGCCTCGCAGGACCATAAGGCGCTTCTCGACGGAGACCAGGGGCCGAATACCGGCGGCATGGGGGCTTATTCCCCGGCTCCGGTTGTAACCCCGCGGATAGCCGAGCTCGTAATGTCGAGGATAATGCTGCCGACTGTAAAGGCGATGAGGGAAGAGGGCAGGGAATACAAGGGCGTCCTATACGCAGGGCTTATGATAGAGGACGGAAATCCAAGAGTCCTCGAATTTAACTGCAGGTTCGGCGACCCTGAGACGCAGCCCCTGATGATGAGGCTTAAGTCGGATATAGTTCCGGTTCTCCGCGCTGTCGCGGGAAGGGGCATATCGCGGGAGACCGTTGAATGGAAGGACGAGGCCGCGGTGTGCGTCGTAATGGCCTCGAAAGGCTATCCCGGAGATTACAAGAAAGGGGCCCCTATAGGCGGGTTCGATGAGGTAGGAGAGATGGAGGGCGTCGTAGCCTTTCATTCGGGCACGGCCCTCGAAGAAGGGAAGGTTGTTACGGACGGGGGGAGGGTGCTCGGGATTACCGCCCTCGGGGACAACATTCAGGACGCTATAAGGCTTGCGTACAAGGCCGTCGGGAAAATAGACGGCGAGCTGCTCTACTACAGAACGGACATAGGGCGGAAAGCGCTTCAGCACATATAGATATTATTTGTATTAATCCATAATTTTCACGATACTCGAATAAGGGGGTGCGAACATGGCTGAAATATGGTACCTTGGCATCGGGACTGAAACGCTGGAAGGGCTCGAACCCAGGCATGCCGCCTCCTTTGCCGAATGTGTAGAGCTTTTGGGTGTAACGCCGGAGAAGTGGGAATCCGCGCCGGACGAAGTGCCCGGTCTTAAAACCGGTAATCCGCTTGTCGACGAAAGCGGCTACATATACGTCATGCTCAAGGCGGACGAAGGGGATATTTCGGGGTACGAGGACAAGGGGTGGAAGCCGGGGTGGTACAGATCGGCCCTTACCATAGTCGGGTTCGAAAAAAATGTTAGAAAAAAATCGAAATAACAGGTCGTTTTGTCTTGACACCGGGGTCTAAGTCTGGATATATTAATTGGATTACCTTTTTTATGGAGATAAGTATTCGTGCCTACAATTAGTCAGCTTGTAAAAGAAGGGAGAAAAAAGGCCAAAAAGAAAAGCAAGGCCCCCGCTTTACAGAATTGTCCGCAGAGAAGAGGGGTCTGCGTAAGGGTCTACACGACCACTCCGAAGAAGCCCAATTCCGCGCTCAGGAAAGTCGCTCGTATAAGGCTTACCAACGGGATCGAGGTAACGGGCTACATACCCGGAGAGGGTCATACGCTTCAGGAGCACTCCGTTATCCTGGTAAGGGGCGGCAGGGTAAAAGACCTGCCGGGGGTAAGGTACCACATAGTAAGAGGTACTCTCGACTCGACCGGTGTTGCCAACAGAAGACAGAGCCGCTCCAAGTACGGGGCCAAGAAGCCTAAATAATCCAAAGGGATAAACGATATGCCTAGAAAGGGATCAGTTTCCAAGAGAAAGATTCCCGTCGATCCTAAGCACGGTGATTTGACGGTAACGAAGTTTATAAACTCGCTAATGTACGACGGCAAGAAGAGTAAGGCCGAGATGATATTCTACGGCGCGCTCGAAGTGATGGCGGCCAAGACCGGCAAGAATCCCATAGAGGTCTTCGGTGCCGCGATGGATAATGTGAAGCCGGGTATCGAGGTCAGGCCGCGAAGGGTAGGCGGCGCGACATACCAGGTGCCGATGGAAGTGAGCTCGTTCCGCCGCCAGTCGCTGGCTATAAGGTGGATACTCTCATCCACGAGAAAGAGGGACGGGAAGTCGATGATCGACAAGCTTGCGGCAGAGCTTATCGACGCCTCCGAAGGAAGGGGCGGCTCGATAAAGAAGAGGGAAGACACCCATAAAATGGCGGACGCCAACAGAGCGTT
>JAGVLR010000029.1 GCA_020054175.1 Candidatus Dadabacteria bacterium | reverse complement strand
GAAAATACGGCGCGGCTCCTCCATGCGTCCCGTAAACATAACGGACGCGGCCCCAACCGTCTCGGCGCTCATAGGCGTCCCGTTCCCGAACGGCTCGACCGGCCAGCCGCTCGTCGAGCTGTTTAAGTAGACCTCACGCCGGTCCGGCCTCTATCACATAGTTTTTACTGTCATTCTGGTATAATAAATTGTTATACCCGTAAGGGTATAGTCGTGTCTTTTTATACCATGTTTATACCCGTTAGGGTATAGATAAATGATTTCAGCTTGATTTTATACCCGACATGGTATAAATTTAAATATGGATGATAGCTTTATACCCGAGGGGGTATATTATGAACAACAATTTGTCGAATTTCCTAAAGAACAGACGGAAGGTTCTGAGAATAACTCAAGAGGAGCTTGCATCCAGGGCCGGTGTAGGGCTTCGCTTCGTCAGAGACCTTGAGCAAGGAAAAGAAACGCTCCGCATGGACAAGGTCAACAAGGTGCTCTCCCTGTTCGGACACAGGCTCGGCCCGGAAAAGGCGGTCTACCACGATGACTCACAGGAAGGCTGAAATCCTGGTGCGCGGTGAGGTTGCCGGGCTGCTCTCGGAAGACGAAGAGGGGTATACATTTGTTTACAGCACGCATTATCTCGAAAGCACGAACCCGGTAGCAGCAAGCCTCACGCTCCCGTTGACGGAAGAACCTTACAGGAACCGGACGATGTTTCCCTTCTTCGACGGGCTCATCCCGGAAGGCTGGCTCCTCGACATTACCATCGACGTCTGGAAAATCGACGAAAGGGACAGGATGGGTCTCCTGCTTGCGTGCTGCAGGGACTGCATCGGCGCTGTGAGCGTCCTCCCGGCCGGAGAGGATTGATGCGGCAGCCGGGTAAATGTCTCAAGTGCTACCAAAGCCTCGGCGGCGATCCGGGCCCGCTTCACGAAAAATGCTCGAAGGCCTTTTTCGGCGACGCTGCACCGCCCGTTATCCCCTACAGTCTCGACGAGCTGTCCGGTCTCGCGCGCGAGGTAGTCAGGGAGAGAACGGCAATCCCCGGGGTGCAGGCGAAGATCTCGCTCCATCTCGAACGCTCCGGAAAGAAGAGCGGAAAGCTGACCATAGTCGGCCTCTGGGGCTATTTCATCCTCAAGCCGCCGGTCGAGCGCTACCCGGAAATGCCGGAAACCGAGGACCTCACCATGCGCCTTGCAGAGCTTTTCGGTATAAGGACGGTCGAGCACTGCCTTCTGCCGCTCAAGTCGGGAGAGCTCGCGTACATCACGAAGCGCATAGACAGAGATCCGAAAACCGGTTCGAAGATACACATGGAAGACATGTGCCAAGTAACGGAGCGGCTGACAGAGGACAAGTACAAGGGCTCGATGGAGCAGATCGGAAGGGCGATACTGAGATATTCTTCGAACCCACTTTTCGATGCGATTTCATTTTTCGAAGCCGCCCTGTTTTGTTTCCTGACCGGAAACGCCGACATGCATCTCAAGAATTTTTCGCTCGTTTACAAGGACCCGTCTTTTATCGGCCTCTCGCCTGCGTACGATCTTCTGGCGACGAGGCTCTTGATTCCGGAAAGCGCCGATCCCGAGGAGTCGGCACTCACGATAAACGGAAAGAAGTCGAGGCTCGGTCCCGGGGATTTCGAGGCGCTAGCCAGGAACCTCGGGATGGACATGGTGCAGATCGGGAACGTCTACAAGAAATTCGAAAGAGCCGTTCCGAATTGTATAGAATTCGTAGAGAGGGGGTTTATCGGCCCCGAAAAGAAGTCGGAATTCAAATCCCTTATACGGAGCCGTGCGGAGAGGCTGACTCTTATCTGAAGGCGCTCGCCGAAATTCACGGGTGGGCGTTCCCGGCTTCTTCATGCAGGTTTTGTCCGTTTGCGCGCTTATTCTTTTAACGATACTGTGTATTCCTTTTCCGGTGCTTCCTTCAACTGTGTATTCCTTAGGGGTCAAAATTTGACCCCCCGGGGGGTCATTATTTGACCAGGCGGGGTCATATTCTGACCGGGTACATGACAATTTCGTCAGCCCTCTATTGACGGGTTTGTCATGTTGAGGGGCGCATCGGCTGGTCGAAGCCGCAGCGGAATTGGGAATCGGTCAGGAACCTGGCTGGCGGGACTTGACATATCGCTGAATAAAGCATTTTATGTAACGAGGGGCTCGAATGAGCAAGGGAAGACTGGAAGCGTTCAGCGACGGCGTCATTGCCATAATCATCACCATCATGGTGCTGGAATTGACGATTCCTCACGAGACCGGCCTGGATGCGCTACGCCCGCTGGTGCCGAAATTCCTGAGTTATGTGCTCAGCTTCATTTTCATCGGGATATACTGGAACAATCATCATCATCTGTTCCAGGCAGTCCGGCAGATTAACGGCCGTATCCTGTGGGCCAATATGAACCTCCTGTTCTGGCTGTCGCTGATCCCTTTCGCAACGGGATGGATGGGTGAGAACCACTTCGCCCCCTGGCCGGTCGCGCTTTATGGGATGTCATTGTTATTAACCGGGTTCGCCTATGTTATCCTCTGCCGCATTCTCATAACCTGTCAGGGCGCGGATTCCACATTGTCAGCGGCGATCGGCCGGGACTTCAAGGGAAAAGCATCTCTTGTGCTCTACGCCGCGGCGATATCACTTTCCTTTGTGAATACGTGGATTGCCTGCGCTCTGTACGTCCTGGTTGCCGCCTTATGGTTCATCCCCGACAGCCGAATCGAGAAACGACTTGCGGGGTGAAGACATGTTCCGGCAAACTCCTTGTTCACGCCGGGACAGGAGCTATTTGTATAATATTTTCTCGACTGAAATCATAAGTTGCTTGCTCTAAAGTCTGTATCAGTTTATAAATTCAATAAGGCCGTAATGTTTTACGCGGCTGACAACTGAAGCGATAAGAAGGAGGTCCATATGAGCATTTCGCAAATTATCCGGCACATCTTCATAGCTGTCTTACTATTTCCGTCGCTTCCCGGCACGGTCCTGGGGCAGGCTGAGTCCTCGATTCCGGAGTCGATAAGCACGCCCGATACAGTCGAGACCCGTATCGGCACGCTCGATTTCACGGACGGTGCGCCGAGCGCGGAGACCGCCGGGAAGGTCTACGACACGATGGACTTCACCCGCGCCTTGAACGCGTTCAACAACAGCTTCCGCGGCGCGTCTGCGTACGCAATCCGAAAGGGCTTCCAGAGCATAGGCGCAGAGGATAACTCGGTCGTCATTTTTTCGGACCTCATGGACTCGAAGTCACTGTTCCTTACGGCGAACGCCGACACCGTGTACTACCTGTCGGCGGTGGATCTGTCCAAGGGGCCGATGGTGATCGAGCAGCCGCCCGCGGGTCTCGGCACTATTAACGACATGTGGTTTAGCTGGATCATCGACATCGGCTTCCCCGGGCCCGACAGGGGAGAAGGGGGAAAGTATCTCATCCTGCCGCCGGGATATGACGGCCCGCTCCCCGAAGGCGGGTTCTACGTCGCGAAGTCTCGCACGAACAGGGTGCTCTACGCCGCCCGCTCGTTCCTTGTGGACAACGACCCCAAGCCGACGGTCGAGCTGATTAAAAAGACGCTGAAGATATATCCGTACACGCCGGGAGGATTCGGCACGAGCATCGCGACTGCGCTCGAAGGCGAGGTGAAGCTCGCCGCTAATCCGGCGGTTCCCGAGACGAAGTTCGTCGAGGCGAGCGGCAAGGCTTTCAATACCATACCGCCCAGTGACTACACTTTCTTCGAGATGATAAACGAGAACATACAGGACGAGCCGGCCGACAGCTACGACGTCGAGCTCGCCGGACAGCTCGCGGCGATAGGCATCGCCAAGGGCAAGACGTTTCAGCCGGACGAGCGGATGAAGAAGATACTCACCGACGCGGCGGCAGTGGGCAACGCCTTCGGCCGGGCGCTCAACTGGCGCTTCAACGAGTCGCATCCCGACTGGGCTTACTACAAAGACTCCGCGTGGGGAAGCATGCTGTGGGAGGGCGGATACAATTTCGAAACCGCTCCGCCCGAGTTCACGAAGGAGGGCACGTTCAAGCCGTTCCCGCCGTCTGGTGCGCGTACCCTCGATTCGCGGACCGCGTTTTACTATGCCTACACGCTCGACTCACCGGGGATGATAATGCGCATTCCCGACGTCGGCTCGCAGTATCTCATGGGCTTTCTCGACGCCAATAAGAACCCTTTCGACGGCGGCAAGACGTATAAGGTGACGCTGCCGCCCGACATACCGGCGCGCAAGTTCTGGTCGCTCACGGTGTACGACAACCAGTCGCGCTCGATGCTCGATACGTCCCAGCGTTATCCGAGGGCCGGGAGCCAGAGCTACCCGACCCCGGCGGCCGAGACAAATGCCGACGGCTCGACGACCATCTACTTCGGCCCCGATCTGCCCGAGAGCGTGAAGCCGGGCAACTGGATTCAGACGGCGCCCGGCAAGGGTTGGTTCGTGATTTTAAGGCTCTACAGTCCCCTCGAACCGCTCTTCACCAAGAAGTGGCGGCCGAGCGAGATTACGCTTGTGAAGTGATTTTGACAGGGAGGTTTGATTGAAATATAAATGCCCGGGACAGCCGCGTGTCGGTGCGTGCCGCGGCGCCGCGGCGGACTTTCAGTCAAACCTGAAGCTGGAGACCATCTTATCGAACTCGCCCGTCAGGGTCGAGTAAGTCGGATAGCAGGTGAACACGGCGCGCTTTCCGGCGTCGACGAAGTAGATCGAGTAGATTACCTCTTCGCCCGATTCTCCGTCGTCGAGCCTCTGCCAAACCTTCTTGGCCTTCTTCCCGCCTATCTCGAAGTCGTCGATCTTCGTGACATTCTTCGTCTGCGTTATGATCTGCGCG
>JAGVLR010000165.1 GCA_020054175.1 Candidatus Dadabacteria bacterium | reverse complement strand
GTCGCGCACGATCCTGTCGCGCTCGAGAACGCGAAGAGGCATCTCGGGGAGAAGGTCTTCTACGGCGAATCCAACTACGACGCGTGCAGGGATGCCGATGCGCTCGTCATATGCACCGAATGGAACGAGTACCGCCAGCCCGATTTCCAGGCCATGAAAGAGCTGATGAAGGGGCACGTCATATTCGACGGCAGGAATCTCTACGATCCGAAAAGACTCTCCCGCGAGGGGTTTAAGTATTACGGGATAGGGATAGGGAATTAAACCTCGGCGTCTCCGCCCGTCATATTCCTCTTTCCGTAAACCATGAGCTGGTAACGGTTGTCGAGTCCGAGCTTCTCGAATATGCTCGTGATATGAGCCTTGACTGTCTTTTCACTGCTTCCGAGCTTCCGTGCGATTTCCCTGTTGCTCTCACCGGCGGCGATAAGCTGTATGATCCTGAATTCTGTCCTGGTGATCCTCTTGAACTCGGGGTTTTTCATGCCCGCATTGATTGCAGACTGTTTCCTGCTCCCGCCGTTCTTGATGATATTAATGAGCTCGCTCGTGGTCGTTTCGAAGTTGACGTGAATGACCTTTTCCGTGTCGGGCTCGCTCCCTCCGGACTGTGTGAAGAGTATGGCCCTTGATTTAAATCCGTCCTCGGCGGCGAGGCCGTCGACGTCGAACTCCCTTTCCCTGTTGTCGACAAAAATGAAGTCCGGAGCTAAGTCGCACACCATGTCTCTCAGGGCTTTCGGGTCCGATATCTCGGCCGCGACTTCTATATCGGCCTCGAACTCCATAATTTTCCTGAGGCCGTCTAAAAAGAGCTTCGAGCTCGATACGAGCGCTATCCTGTATGTTTTCGCCATTCTTTTTCCTTGCCTGTAAGTGGCAATAACCGTGCCGAAAGGTTCAATACAAGATATTTTCATAGATGTTCTCCAGTGCAGCCTCAATAACCGAGTGTTTGTATATAGTTACGTACGAACCTCGGGAAACGGATTTACCGCCGAAGAATGTAAAACGGGCCGTCCTTAGGGAGGCTATGTCAAAAGACGGCAGAGGGGGGCGGGCTGGCGACAAAATACGTCACATTTTCCGGTGTAGATGGCCGGTTAAGCGGGGTTTTAAAGAAGGAACAGGCTTTTCCGAGCCCACAACGGAGACTTTAACATCTAAACATTTGAATAATTATTAATTCAGGTAAAATGCCACACGGCCCGGCCGAATAAATTTGACACCGGAAAGGTTGTGATTAGATTTAACAGTAATTGCATTCGAGGGAAGCAGGAGGTTGAATGGCAAAGTCTCTTATTATCGTCGAGTCACCAGCGAAGGCCAAGACAATAAAGAAGTTCATGGGCAGGAATTTTGACGTGGAAGCGTCTTCCGGTCATCTCGTGGACCTTCCAAGCAGCAAGCTCGGCGTCGACATTGAAAACAACTTTAATCCGCAGTACGTGGTGATAAAGGGAAAATCGAAGTACCTTAACCAGCTCAAAAAGGCTGCCAAGGGGGCGGAGAGGGTATATCTCGCATCCGACCCCGACCGCGAAGGCGAGGCCATAGCATGGCACATCGCCGACAAGCTCGACATCCGCGACAAGTCGCTCCGCGTTCTCATCCACGAGATAACGGAGAAGGCCGTTAAGGAATCGATAGAACATCCGACGACGCTCAGCCAGGACAGGTTCGAGGCCCAGCAGGCAAGGCGAATCCTCGACAGACTGGTCGGCTATCAGGTGAGCCCCATACTCTGGAAGAAAGTCAGAAAAGGGCTTAGCGCCGGAAGAGTGCAGAGCGTCGCACTCCGGATCGTCGTCGAGAGGGAAAGGGAAATCGAAGCCTTCAAGACGGAAGAGTACTGGACTATAGAGTCTCTCCTCAAGAAGCATCAGGACTCGCCGGAGAGCGCTTTCACGGCCGTACTTCATACGTACGAAGGAAAGAAGGTAAGCGTGGACAACGGCGCGGACGCGAAGTCCATCGTCGATTCCGTCAGGAACGAAAAATTCACCGTCACCTCGATCGAAAGAAAGGAGAGGAAAAAGAACGCGCTTCCTCCATTCATAACGAGCACCCTTCAGCAGGAAGCTTCGAGAAAGCTCAGGTTTCCTGTGAAGAAGACTATGTCGATAGCCCAGAAGCTCTACGAGGGCATATATCTCGGGAGCGAGGGGCCTGTCGGTCTCATAACGTATATGAGGACAGACTCCGTCAGGATATCCGACAACGCGCTCGTCGAGGCGAGAGAGCTTATAAAAGAAACCTACGGGGGCGAGTACCTCCCGGAAAAAGCGAACACGTATAAAGTTAAAAAATCCGCGCAGGACGCGCACGAGGCTATAAGGCCGACTTACGTCAGCAAGCTGCCCGATTCTGTGAAGCAGTATCTTTCGGACGACGAGTATCAGCTCTACAAGCTTATATGGCAGAGGTTCGTCGCCTCCCAGATGCAGCCCATAGTCTACGACCAGACGACGCTCGAAATAACGGCGGGGAAGGGCGTATTCAGGGCCACCGGGTCTATCGTGAAATTCCCCGGGTTCTCGGCTGTATACCTCGAAGGCAAGGAAGACGAGGAAGCGGAGAAAGAAAAGGAAGAGATGCGGAAGCTCCCGGACGTCGCCAGGGGCGAAGAGCTCGACCTTCTTAACCTCGAAGGGAAGCAGCATTTCACGCAGCCGCCGCCGAGATTCACCGAAAGCTCGCTCGTGAAGGAGCTCGAAGAAAAGGGCATAGGCCGTCCTTCCACTTACGCGACGATACTATCGACCATACAGGAGCGGCAGTATGTCACGATGGAGAAGAAGAAGCTGAAGCCGACTCTACTCGGCTGCTCCGTGAACGACCTTCTCATACAGGGATTTCCCGAGATCATGGACGT
>JAGVLR010000030.1 GCA_020054175.1 Candidatus Dadabacteria bacterium | reverse complement strand
TGTGAATTAAAATGTGGATAAAAACGGTTTTTGGGTTTTTGTCCCGTTCCTGTGGATGAATGTTGATAACCTGTCCATTTAGTCAACAGGGTTACAAACACCGAAAATCTTGTAAGTTGAGCCGGTTGAGATACATTTTCACATTCTCACAGGGCCTACTATTACTACTTCTATTAAATTATAGTAATGTGTTAAAAAATAGCAGGAGCAGAGACTATGAAATTCAAGACCCGCGTAGAAGACTTCGCAGTAAAGCTCGGCCTTGTCCAGGGGATTTCCGAGCGACGGGCCACGATGCCTGTGCTGTCGCACGTTTTGCTGAACGTCGCGAAAAACAGGATAGAGATTTCCGCGACCGACCTTGAAACGACGATGAGTACCTGGTCGACGGCCGAGGTTTTAAGGGAAGGCTCACTCGCCGTGCCCGCAAGGAAGCTCTATGAGATCGTAAAGGAGCTCGAAGGCGGAGACATAGAGGTCGAAGAGATAGGTAACCACTGGATAGAGATAAGCGCCTCTTCCGCGATCTTCAAGATAGCCGGTCTTCCGAGCGATGATTTCCCTATAATCCCCGAGCTTCACTCGGACCACCTCTTCTCCGTCGAAAGCTCGCTTTTAGAAGAGATGGTTTCGAAGACTATATTCGCCGTTTCTCCGGACGAGCTAAGGCGTAATCTGGCCGGCATATACTTCGAAGAAGCCGGGAGCAAGAGCCTCCGGCTCGTATCGACCGACGGACACAGGCTTTCTCTCGTCGAAAAGAACATAGACAGCAGGGTAAAATTCGAGAAGGGATTTGTAGTCCCGAAAAAGGGCGTAGCCGAGCTCAGAAAGGTGCTCAAACTTACGGATAAGGTGAGAATAGGAGTTGGAGACAGCTTCTTCATGGCCGAGGGCGAGGATATAGTCCTCATAGCGAGGCTCATAGACGCGGATTTCCCCGATTACAAGCAGGTGACGCCCGAGGTGACGAAGGCTACGCTTACGCTCAAAAAGGGGGAATTCCTGAGTGCGCTCAAGCGCGTTTCGATTCTATCTTCCGAGAAGACCAGGAGCGTGAAATTCGTCATAAACAAGGACGGGATGACGCTCATCTCTGTCTCCCCCGAAGTCGGAGAGGCGAAGGAGAAGATAGCGGTCGAATATTCCGGCGATCCAATGGAGCTCGGATTCAATTCGAGGTACCTCATGGACGTCCTCGAGGTCATATCCGAGGAAAAGGTCCAGATGGGCCTCATAGACGAGCTCAGCCCCGCGGTGTTGAGGCCGGAGGGCGAAGAGATATATCTCTCCGTCATAATGCCCATGAGAGTCTGATACAGGGTCGGACAACGGCCGGTCCCTGGGGATGTTGAGAGCCTGCCCCTGGTGACTAGGGAACGCGGAAAATTTTGCGGGCGCTTGGCCGGGCACCGGTCCGCTGTATCCTTTTTCTTCAGGATGTCCGAATGCTAGACCTCATATTTCGGGAGACATGCCCCGCGTGTGATTCCCCGGTAGACAAGAAAGAGAGGCTCTGCGGGGAATGCCACTCCGGCATAGCTCTCATAGGGAATTTGTCCTCGTGTGCCCTGTGCGGGATTCCGTTCGGGTTTTATAAGGATGGAGAGGACGGCGAAGGCAGCGGGCGCGAGGGGCATCTATGCGGCAGGTGTCTTACGGAATCCTTCAGTTTTTCGAAAGCCCGCTCCGTAGCTCTATATGACGGTAAACTTATAGAAATAATCTACGAGTTCAAATACAGGGGAAAGCTTGGGCACGGCGGATTTTTATCAGGGCTCCTGGCGGATAACATGCCTTACGACGCGGGCAAGCTGGATGTTGTGGTACCCGTTCCGATCCACATTAAAAAACTCCGGTCGAGGGAATACAACCAGTCGGCCGTCCTGGCGATAAATCTCGCAAGGAGCATCGGCGTCAGGCACGATCTCTTCGGCCTCAGAAAGATAAAGGACACGAGGCCCCAGTTCGAGATCGAAAAGGAGGCGGAAAGACGGAGAAACGTGAAAGGGGCATTTTCGGTGGCGGACGCGAGAATATTTTCCGGGAAATCCGTTCTCGTCGCGGATGATGTTTTCACGACGGGCTCGACGTCCGACGAGTGCGCACGCGTGCTTTTGAAGGCCGGCGCTTCCGGGGTGAGCGTTTTGACCGTGGCGAGGGCCAGGTGGACGTAAAATTTATTTGACTTTAAAAGGGCCTTACTTTAAATTTAAAGCGGTAGATTAAGTAATTTACTTAAACATGTACGGAAGATTTGCAGGACTAGACATAGGGAAAAAGGAAGTCAGGATTGCCTTAATTAACAGAGGATTAAGGGAGGTCCAGCTCCTTCAGACCATACGCGCCGAGATCGGCGCCAACAATTCCGCGGCTGAGGAAAACTCCATAGGCGGTGTATTCAGGGAGTACTCCCTTCCAAGGGGCGATGTAGCGGTTTCTTTAACGGACGACCCGATATCTGTAAGGATAATCAAATTTCCCTTTTCGGACTCGAAGAAAATAGACCAGGTCTACGAATTCGAGCTCGAAAACATCTCGACGTTCGAGCCCCGGGAAAAAATACACACGTACCATCTTATAAAGAACGCCTCGGGCGGGGAGGCCCTCGTCTGCGTCTTCGAAAAGGAAGATGTGGAGGGGATCCTCGGATACCTGAACGACGAAGGGATAGACCCCAAGATTCTGACCTATACCCCGGCCGCATTCGGCTCGCTGGGCGACATAGTCGAAGGACAGAGGCCGCTCGTTCTGGTCGATATCGGGGAAAGAGAAATCAGTTTTACGCTCTTTGACGATTCGGGGTTCAAGCGCGGCAGATCTTCGACGAGAGCGATCGGGCTCTTTATGGAAAATCTCGGGGAATCGGCCGCCGGAGGCGAAGAGGACAAGTTCGGATTTTCGAAGGGCAGGCTGGAGAGCGCAGATAACCCCGCTATGAAAGAAGCCCTTTCTCCCGTTGTAAACGAGATTAAAAAGACAGTGCAGTTTTTCGAGAGCGAGACTAAGGACAGGGTTAAGACGATACTCGTATCGGGGTCGATGTCGCGTATTCAGGGGCTCACGGAGCTCTTGAAAAAAGAGCTCGGAAGGGAAGTGAAAAAGCTTTTCATACCCGACCTCGGCGTCGACAACTCGCCCCCCTACGCCAAGGCCTATGCGCTCGCGCTTTACGGCAGTTCTTACAAAGGCGGCTATCTCAATTTCAGAAAAGACCAGTTTAAATACCAGGGCGCCGACCGGGAGCTCAGAAAAGTGTTCATGGTTCCGGCCGTCCTGTTCGTGATACTCGTCGCCCTACTCATATACAACATGACTTCGAGGTACTACGAGCTAAAAGGGCAGGTAAGCGTGCTCGAGGCGCGGGTGGCCCAGGAGGTCAGGGAAACGTTCCCCAACGTTCAGACAATCCCGCGGCCGGCCGAGTACATGCAGTCCGAGGTTGCCAAGGTCAGGGAAAGGCTCAGCATGATAGAAGGCGTCGAAGGGGCGAGCACACCGCTCGAAATTCTAAGAAGCCTTTCCGACAGCCTCCCGCCCGGCATGGGTCTCAGGGTAAACGACGTAAGGTTTGAAGGAAATAACGGCGTAAAGGTGCAGGGGATATGCGATTCGTACCAGGAAGTGGCCGAGATAGAAGAGGCGCTCACCAAGTCCGGCAAATTCGAATCCGTAACCCGGAATCAGACGGGGAACGCTGTGGACGGGAAAACGAAGTTCGAAATATCGCTCGTCTTAAAGCGTGAGACATAATCATGGAATTAAGCTCTTTAACCGGGAACATAAGAAAGGCTATAGGCACCGCTCGTGAAAAACTGACGAGGATATCCTCGACCGAGCGCGACAGAAGGGCCCTCATAATCGGGGTTTCGGGTCTCGTCCTCCTAATTCTTTATCTCGTCTTTCACTCGATTTCCTCCGGCACGGACAGGCTCGAGAAAAGAGTAGTACAGCTTGAATCGGAGCTCGGGAAGGTTCAGGAGCTGAAGACCGAATACGAGGAGTCGCAGAAAAAAATCGCCGTCCTTTCCAGCAAAATAAAAGAAGAGGACGAGCCTCTGATATCGATCGTCGAGCAGATACTCCTTTCGGAGAATCTCGACAGAAAGAATTTTTCCATCAGGGACGTCAACTTAAGGACATCGACATCTGAAGATTTTTACGAGGAAAGAAGCATAGACGTCGAGCTCAAGAACATCTCGCTCAAGGATCTTGTAGACATCTTGTACAAGATTCAAAACGCGCCGTCGTTTCTTAAGGTGTCGAATCTTAACCTGAGCACGAAATTCGACAGGTCCGACTCCATGACTGTGAAGCTGAGGGTCTCCACGTTCCGGTTTAAAGAGGTAACCTGAGATGAAAGAAAAGCTGAAAAAATATAAACACATAAAACCCGTATCCTATACGCTCTTTTTTCTGGTCGTATTCACGCTCTTTTTATTCATGACGTTTCCGGGAGACATAATAAAGAAGCGCATCATCGCCGAGATAGAAAGCAATACCCCATACAGGGCCGACATCCAGAACGTAAGCGTTTCCCCTCTTTTGAAGGTAAACATGGAGGGGGTAAAGCTCTTCAGATCCGACTCGCTCTTTATTGAGCTCGACAGCCTCGACTTGAGCCCGTCGCCTTTTTCGGTTTTCTCCGAAAATCCAAAGGTGCCTTTTACCGCAAAGCTCTGGGGCGGGGAGGTAAGCGGGAGCCTCAGGATCAATAAAACGACAGGCCGCGTGAGTGAGCTCGACGCCACGCTCGAGAGCGTGAGAATAAACTCCGTACCGTCCCTCTTTTCCAATGAAGCCGAAAAGTCCCTGAGCCTGGGCGGGGTAATGGACGGGAAGGTCAATCTCGTTATCGCGTCCCCGGCCAAGGGCGAAATAGAGTTCGAAATAACGGGGCTTGCGCTCGAAAATATGAAGCTGAAAGGCATTACGCTACCGAACCTGACCGACCTTACATCCACGTTCAAGGGCACGGTCGACGGCGACATTACCAAAATAGACCAGTTCAGGATCGCCGGCGCCGATATAGACCTCGACATAACAGGCACAGCGCCCCTTCTCTGGGATATACGGAACGGAGGGGTCATC
>JAGVLR010000256.1 GCA_020054175.1 Candidatus Dadabacteria bacterium | reverse complement strand
TCGGCCTCATACTCGCGCTCACTTTCGGCGTGATGCTGATTCTGCCGATCGGTGCAGCCGACATGCCGACCGTCATATCCATCCTGAACTCCTACGCCGGTATCTCGGCCGCGCTTTTAGGATTCGCCCTCGACAACAAGATCCTCATAATCGCGGGCGCTATAGACGGTGCTTCGGGTTTCATTCTGTCGATCATAATGTGCAGGGCCATGAACAGGTCGTTCACTAACGTCCTCTTCGGGGCTTTCGGAAAAATCGAGGAGAGCCAGGGGCCGGCTCCGGAAGGCGCCGAAGCCCAGACGGTTCGCTCGCTGACAGCGGAAGAAGCCGCCGATGCGTTCAACGGGGTTAAAAGCGTTATAGTCGTTCCCGGTTACGGTATGGCCGCGGCGCAGGCTCAGCACAGCGTCAGAGACCTTGCCGAAATACTCAGGTCGCGCGGAACTACCGTAAGATACGCGATACACCCTGTCGCGGGCAGAATGCCAGGGCACATGAACGTCCTTCTGGCCGAAGCCAACGTCCCCTACGACGTCATGCTCGACATGGACGACATCAATCCAGATTTTCCCGAGGCGGACATAGCCCTCGTAATCGGCGCTAACGACGTCACGAACCCGGCCGCAAGGCACGATAAGGCGAGCCCGATTTACGGCATGCCTATCCTCGACGTCGACAAGGCGAAAAAGGTATTCGTCATAAAACGAAGCATGAACCCCGGATTCGCCGGCATCGAGAACGAGCTCTACTTCAACGAAAACACCTTCATGGTTTTCGGCGATGCAAAGACGGTAGTAACCAACATAGTCAAAGGGCTCGGCTAACGCCCGCCGTACCATAAATCAGATATCGAAACCGGCGGGCAATCCTTTAAAGGGTTGCCTGCTTTTTTTTGCCAGGAGCCCCTCGGCGCCCCTTGTATATACTGTCTCGTCCGGCTCTAATTTATTTCTTCATTTCGACTTTACTTTCAAAAACGCACTATAATTATGGCTATGGGAAGGACGGACGTCAGGAGCGGGGTGTCCTGGGAGCGGAGCGGGAGCTACGCAGTTTGTTCCTGCGGAGCGATTTGCGTGAGGCCGGGGTGGTTCGAGAGGGCCGTTAATTCCTTTTACGGTCGGAATCACGTCTGCTGCATATGCTCCGGGGTATCCACCCCGTGCATAAACTGCAGGAAAATGCAGAAGCGGAGCGTTAAACCCGATTCAATGTAAACGGTGTGGCCGGGATTACTCGCGGCTCCTTTGGGGCGGACTGCCGATGTTTATCGACGTTTGTCTATATATGTTCCCGGTAAGTAAATGACCTGTCAATTTAGACCTGTTGCGATATTGAAAAAAAGCGAAAAGTGTTTTCCCTGGAAAAAGCCCTCCGGAATTATTTCTGACGGGATATTAACAGAGGCTTAAAAACAGGTAGAATTAGTAATATAAGGGTCCGGGTAGTGCATGCACGTTGTAAGGGGTTTCATTGTGCAGTGCACAAACAAACTGGTATTGTCATCTAATCAGCAAAGCTCCCGTATTTACAAAATATCTAATGAATACGGCCTAGTCCCTTTGTTTTAGTTGATTTGTGAGGCGCTTGTATTATAATGGTTTTCTCTTTTTACATATTGCAAAGCAAAAAACGCTAACTCAAGGAGAAGGAGAGAATGAGTACCGTTCATAATATTACCAAACAGCCTTTCAGGAATACCCCTGGTCCGAGGGGGCTCCAGATAAGAGACAATCTGGAGAACGAATACGCGGACGTTTTCACGCCGGAGGTGCTCGAAGCCTTAAAAGCCCTTTCGGTTTTTAACAGGGACCAGAAGCTCCTGATGGAAAAAAGATATTCCAGAAGAGCCCAGAGGTTCCGCAACAGGGAACGCATCCGTTTCCTCAATCCCAACGATTTCATCCCCCGCACAAATATTAAGGTACAAGACGCCAGAGACGGCAAGTTCGTAGGCTCGGAAATCCCGCACGACCTCCAGAGGCAGTGGATACAGGGAACCGGCCCCGCGGCCAGGCCGAACTCGACGGTCGACAAGAGCATACGGAACGTGGCTTACGCTCTTCTCTCCGGAGCGGACGGCTGGATGTTCGACGGCGAAGACGCCCTCGGGCAGGTCGACACCATGTCCCTCGACAACCAGAGGAATCTCAAGCTTGCAATCAGGAAAGACCCGATTTTCATGAACACGGCCGAGCAGGTCTCGCGCGAAATGAACGAATGGGCCAAGGGCTTCTTCGGGCATGAAATAATCACGGACTGGAGAAAGCAGCTCGACTTCACGACCAAAATCTTCCGCGCACGCGGGCTTCACCTCGACGACAGGCACGTAAGGGACGAGAACGGCGTAGCCCTTTCTGCCTCGATAGTCGACACGGTCCTCTACGTCGTCAACAACTACCAGGAGCTCGCAAAGGCGGGTTCGTCCATAGTGCTTTACCTGCCGAAAATACAGACGGCCGAAGAGGCCGCATTCTGGAACGAGCTCCTTTCGGCGCTCGAAGATCATCTAAGCATCCCCGCGGGTTCCATAAAGGTCTACGTCCTCGTCGAGCAGATAGAGGCGACTTTCCAGCTCATGGAAATACGCGCCGCTCTCGGCAGGCACTTCGTCGGATACAACACCGGCAGGTGGGATTACATCAACAGCGTGTCCGACGCGATGGCGTGGGACCAGTCTTTCATCAACCCCAACATTGAATCGATAACCATGACGTACGGCTATATGCGGAACTACGAAGACCGCGTCAGAAGGGCGGTGAACACCCCCGGCATCAACGGGAACTACGCTCTCTGGCAGGGCGGCATGGAGCCGAATATCCCCGTCGGGTCCGACGAGGGCGTCAAGGACGGAATGGAAAAGGCGGTAGCCGGAGCAAAGAGGGAACAGAAAGCCGGAGCCAGCGGAAAGTGGGTAGCCCACTGGAAGATGGTTCACATAGTAAGGCCGGTCTGGGAAGAGGCCGGTGAGGAAAATCAAACGGGAAGGAAATTCCCCCCGCTTAGCTATACCGATGAGGACGCAGACGGGCTCACCCTTCTCGAGGCCGCGCCGAGGACGATCAGGGGCGCAAGGAACCTTATCAGCGTCGCCCTTCAGTACGGTAACGCGTTCGGCCAGGGATTCCAGGCGGCGGCGCTTAAGCCGGCGGACTTCTTCGGGAACGACGATATCCTCTATCTCATGGAAGACGCGGCCACGGGCGAGATAAGGCTCAGCATTCTCTGGGAGTGGGTCGACAAAGGAGCCGAGCTCACCGAAGACGACAAGGAAACGGGCGTCAAGACCGGCGACACATTCACGAAGGAGCTCTTCGAGCGCCTTCTCTCCGAAGAATATTCCAAGCTTCTCAAGGCCAAGGACAAGGACGTTTACGACTACTCCAAGCCGACCACGCTCCCGATAGCGAGGGAGATCGTCGAAAGCTATGTTCTCGACAACATTAAAACCCCGTGGTACATCGATCTTCTCAACATCAACCTCAACAACCACGATCTGCCCACGGCGAAGCTCAGAATAAAACAGTATAAAGACGCATTCAAGAAAGACGGCACGAGGATCACGGAAAACCTCGATTTCATGCCTGAAGCCAGGCTCGACAACCTCGAAGACGAGCTCGACTCGTTCGAGAGGGAAGTCCAGGAAACGAAAGAATGGTTCGAGTCCCCGAGGTTTAAGGGTATCAGGCGTCTCTACTCCGCGCGACAGGTCGTGCAGCAGAGGGGAACGCTCGAAGAGGACTATCCCGTAGCCAGGATATATTCGGAGGAATTTTACAACAGACTAAGAGAGCTCTTCGCGAAAGGAGAGCAGATAACGACATACGGGCCGTATTCGCCGGGTCAGATAGTAACGATGAAGCGTATCGGCATCGAGGGAATATACCTCGGCGGCTGGGCAACCTCAGCTAAAGGATCGACCAACGAGGATCCGGGGCCGGACCTCGCCAGCTACCCGCTGAGCCAGGTGCCCGACGAGGCCGCAGGGCTTGTCCGCGCCCTCCTCACAGCCGACAGGAACCAGAAGTTCCTACGCTCGAGGATGTCCGAAAAAGAGAGAAAGGCCACCCCTAAAGTAGACTACAGGCCGTTCATCATCGCCGACGCAGACACCGGTCACGGCGGCGACTCGCACGTAAGGAACCTCATAAAGAGGTTCGTCGAGGCGGGCGTCACCGGCTACCACATCGAAGACCAGAAGCCCGGCACGAAGAAGTGCGGACACCAGGGCGGCAAGGTGCT
>JAGVLR010000031.1 GCA_020054175.1 Candidatus Dadabacteria bacterium | reverse complement strand
GCATCGATCAGAGGGGAACCATAAGGCCCGTCGATGGCGACGGGGACGGCGTAGCGATATGCGACGCGGGCGCTTTCGAGTCCAATCCCGTAGTGGTGATTCCAGACGGCGGCAACGGCAACGGCGGCCGCTCTCTTGCGAACACGAACGGTTCGGGAACGGGATCACTGGCTGCTTACCTTCTCGTTCCGCTTCTCATATTGATCGCGCGAATCCGAAGAAGGTTCAATTCTTTATAGCGAATACACTAATGGGGCCGCCCTCCGGGAGAGGGCGGCCCGGGATGCCTGCGAGCGATCAAATGAACCTTTCGCCTGCGTATTACCACTTACTATTGCATATGAAAGGGTGTGACGCGGAATCGAGTGCGGCAAGAACCATATGTCCGGGACTGGAAAAAGTGTTGAATCGCGGGAATAAATATTCTAGTATATGTCTACTTCTTCCAGAGGAGGATGAAGCGGTGCGGCCTGTCCGGGTTCTTTTTCTCCTGACCATTTTCATGTTTTCTCAATCGGCTTTCGCTCAGCTCAAGCTGACGGAAACCGAGGCGGGCAGGGCTTTTAAATCGGGCGATTACGACAAGGCCCTCACCGAGCTCAACGTTCTCCTCGAACAGTATCCGGACGACGCTGCAACGATTCTCCGCTACATCGGCATTTCTTATCACCGCATCGGGCAGTACGAAAAGGCGCTCGCCGCATTCGAAAAGGCGCTCGAAACCGATCCGCAGAATGTTCCCGCCCTCTTCTACATGGCCTCGACTTATTTCAAGATAAGCGATACAGCCGCGGCGCGGGAGATTTTCGAAAAGATTGTCAGCCTCGCACCCGATTCACTCTACGCCGAATGGTCGGAGCGCTACGTCCAGGCGATAATCCAGCGTGAGACGGAATACAAACAGCCCGGCGGACCGAGGCTATATGAGGTGTTCATTCAGGTTGCGCCGCAGCTCGACTTCAACGTCCCCGAAGACCCGAACGTCAGCAGCTCATTCAGCGACGACGAGTCTTTCCGGTTCACGGAATACGCTTCCCTCGGGCTAAGGACAAAGCAGCTCGGAAACTGGATGCTCGGGACGTATTTCTCGACTTACCAGAGCCAGCACACGAAAAAGAGCATGAGGGAGTTTAACCTCTCGACGTTTAACATCACGCCATACATCAACTACACGACGACGATTCTGGGGAAATCTTTCTCGCCTATGCTGAGCTATAATTTCAATTACTCGCTCCTCGATTACGACAGCTACAGCAACTCCCACACGATAACGGCCACGTTCAACACCGGGCTCACCCCCAACACGCTCACGATGCCGTACTACAGGATTTCGTTCGACAGCTTCGACGATAAGGGCTTCGACCCGGCCATATCGTCACGCAACGCGACGAACAACGCCGTCGGTATAGCGCAGTACTTCTTCTTCATGGAAAGGGCGATAAACGTCTGGCTCGCGTACGAGTTTCAGCATAACGACGCCGACGGGCTTAACTTTAACTTCAACGGCAACAAATTCGGCGCGGGTGTTTCCGTGCCGATAGTCTGGGAAATCAGGGGAGACCTGAGCGGGGAATATCAGAGGGACGATTATCCCGACTTTCAGGGCCCGAGAGACAGGGAGACGAACAGGGTGAATCTATTCGTGCGCCTGGCGAGGAATATCGCCGGCCCGGTTTACGGGGCGTTCTCGTACAGCTACACGAACGAGAACTCGAGCTACGAGGTGCTTGAGTTCGACAGGCACATCCTGACATGGTCTCTCTTTCTCAGCTACTGAGGTAAAATTATGGGTGTCACAAGGGAAAAAATGAAAACCCTCACGCGTAAAATCGGCAAGGTGTTATTGCTTCTTCTTCCGGCGTTTTTAATTTCGGTTCAGCACCTGGCCGCTGACTCCGCTACGAACGCGAGCATCGACGCCGCCGAGAAGACGGACCTCGAAACGGGCGCCATCGAGCCCGTAGATTCCGTGAAGAATAATCCCGATTTACTCTACGTCCTGGAAACACTGCTCCGCGCGCCGGTCACACAGCTGAAGGACGGCGAACCTCCATTTAACCAGCAGCCGCCGGACGCACAGGACGACTTCAGGACAAGGGTAGTCCCGACCGATCCGCCGACTGTTCCGACGGACCCGCCAACCGTGCCGACCAATCCGCCGCCGGTTATTCCGACCATGCCACCGCCGCCGATTCCGACGGACCCGCCAATACCTACGCGGCCGCCCGACAGGCCGAGGCCGGGATTCCCGCTATTCCCCGGAAGGCCGGTTAATCCCGATAACCCGCCGCCGACGGTCCCCACGAACCCGCCGGGCCCGACGTTCCCGAATCCGAATCAGTAAGCCGGTCCGTTGCTTATCCGTGCTGAAACACCCCCCCTTGCGAACACGGGCATCTTTCGGTCCCTGATCCCGTCGATGAGACACGCGATCGTCCCGGCCAGCCCAGCGTCTCTCAGATTCAGCTCCTGGAGGAGCCGGCGAGCCAGTCGTCGAAACGCG
>JAGVLR010000217.1 GCA_020054175.1 Candidatus Dadabacteria bacterium | reverse complement strand
GCGATGATGAAGAACGCGGAGCAGGACGCCGTGAGATACGAAGACCTGATAAACAAGGGGGTGGTATCCGCCCAGCAGTACGACCAGGTGAAGGCGGAGTTCGAATCTCTCAAAGCGTCCGTTAACGCCGACAGGGCTGCTGTCGCGAATGCAAAGCTCCAGCTCGAATACTGCTCGATACGCTCGCCGATAGACGGGCGCATAGGCGAGATACTCGTCCACGAGGGCAATACTGTCGAAACGCGTTCGACGCTTCTTGCAGTTATAAACCAGACGAAACCGGTTTTCGTCAATTTTTCTGTCCCCGAGCATTTCCTGGCGCTCGTGCGCGAATACCTTGCGGACTCGGGTGAGCTTAAGGTTTACGCAATCGTTCCATATACCAGCCGCAGGAACGACGAAAGTCCTGCCGTGGATGAGACTACCGAGGCGGCAGGCGAGAGCCCGGGCGAGCAGATACCCGCCGAGGGAACGCTCAGCTTCATAGATAATAAGGTTAACGAGACTACAGGAACCGTCAGGCTTAAGGCCGTATTCGAAAACGCCGATGAGATGCTCTGGCCGGGGAAGTTCGTAAACGTCTCTCTTAACCTTACGACGCAGGAGAATGCGACGATAGTGCCGGCGCGCGCGGTGCAGTCGGGACAGAGCGGGGATTACGTCTACGTAGTAAAGCCGGATTCCACAGTCGAATCGCGGCCCGTCGTACCCGGACCGAGGGTCGACAGGGATGTCGTCATCACAAGAGGGCTGAAGCCCGGCGAGATCGTCGTCACCGAGGGCCAGCTCAGGCTCGCCCCCGGGATGAAGGTGAGGACGAACGATAGTCCCGAGGTTCTTTCCCGGGACGGCTCCGACATAAGCACGAAAAGGTAATAGAATAATCTAAGGACAACGGGGGAACTTACCTTTGAACCTTTCCGGAATATTCATCAGGCGTCCGGTGATGACTTCGCTCCTGATGGCCGCCATACTGCTCTTCGGCATAATCGGCTACAGGGCTCTTCCGGTAAGCGATCTCCCGAACGTCGACTTCCCTACCATACTGGTTTCGGCAAACCTTTCGGGGGCGAGCCCGGAAACCATGTCGTCTACCGTCGCGACGCCGCTCGAGCGGCAGTTCTCGACCATCAAGGGCATAGACTCGATGACTTCTGTCAGCTCGCTCGGCTCGACGCAGATAACCATACAGTTCAACCTCGAAAGGCAGCTCGACGCCGCAGCGCAGGACGTTCAGACCGCTATATCGCGGGCTTCACGACTCCTGCCGCAGGACATGCCGGAGCCGCCCACTTACAGAAAGGTTAACCCGGCCGACCAGCCGATACTCTATTACGCGGTGACGTCGGCGACGCTCCAGCCCTGGGAGCTGACAGAATACGCGGATACCATCATTGCCCAGCGCCTTTCGATGGTAAGCGGGGTCGCCCAGGTGCAGATATTCGGGGCCAAGAAATATGCTGTCCGCATACAGCTCGACCCGAACGCGCTCAGCAGCAAGGGCATAGGAATAAACGAGGTCGAGGCAGCCGTCAACGCGTCTAACGTCAACATGCCGACGGGCTCGCTCTACGGTCCCGATAAATCCTACACCATCCTCGCCACGGGGCAGCTCTATAACGCCGAGGCTTACAGGGACGTTATAGTCGCTTACCGCGACGGGTCGCCCGTCCGCCTGAGGGAGCTCGGGAATGTGATAGACAGCGTCGAGGACGACAAGAACGCCGCATGGTTCGTAACACAGAATTCCAATGAAAGGGCCGTCATTCTCGCGATTCAGCGCCAACCGGGGACGAATACCGTCGCCGTCGCGGATGCTGTGAAGGCGGTAATGCCCACGCTCAAGGATTACCTGCCTCCTTCCGTCAACGTTAACATTCACTACGACCGCTCACAATCGATTAGGGAATCGATGGACGAGGTCAACTTCACCATGGTTCTCACGCTCTGCCTCGTCGTGATGGTGATATTTCTCTTTATACGGAATGTCTCGGCGACCATAATACCGAGCCTGGCCCTTCCGCTGTCCATCGTCGGGACGTTCATAGTCATGTATCTCTGCGGCTTCAGCCTGAACAACATTTCGATGATGGCGCTCATCCTGGCCATCGGGTTCGTCGTGGACGACGCGATAGTCATGCTCGAAAATATCGTGAGGCACATGGAAATGGGGAAGAAGCCTCTTCAGGCGGCTCTCGACGGCTCGAAAGAGATAAGCTTCACGCTCGTGTCGATGACGCTCTCTCTCGCAGCCGTGTTCATACCGGTGCTTCTTATGGGCGGCGTGGTCGGCAGGCTCTTCAAGGAGTTCGCAGTATCCATAACCGCGGCGATTCTCATTTCGGGAGTCGTTTCCCTGACCCTGACCCCGATGCTCTGCAGCAGATTTTTGAAACCGGAATCCGGCAGGAAGCACGGGCGGCTTTACAACTCTGTCGAGCGCTTTTTCGACGGCATGTTCAACGTTTACAAATGGAGCCTCGGGCTAGTGCTCAAGCACAGGTTCGCGTTCCTGATGCTGAATATTCTCATACTCATAGTCACAGCTTACCTCTTTATGATAATACCGAAAGGATTTTTGCCGAACGAAGACCAGGGCACCATCTTCACGATAACAGAAGCCCCCCAGGGAACGTCCTTCGACAAGATGGTCGAGTACCAGCAGCAGGTCGCCGACGTCATGATATCGAGCCCATACGTGTACACTTTTTTCTCGAGAGTCGGCGGAGGGGGCGGAACCACGGGGACTAACCAGGGCAGGATGTTCATGCGTTTGATCCCCAGGGACGAAAGGCCGAGCTCGTTCGACATCATAGACGAGCTTCGCCCTAAGCTCGCGGAGCTGCCGGGGGTCAACTCATTCATGCAGGACCAGCCCGAGATAAGAATAGGCGGACAGCTTACGAAGAGCCTCTACCAGTTCACGATCCAGAGCCCCGACATGGAGGAGCTTTACGAGTACGTTCCCATACTCGAAGCCAGGATGGGCGAGCTGCCCGAGCTTAAAGACGTTACTAGCGACCTCGAGATCGCGAACCCCCAGGTGAACGTCGAAATAATGAGGGACAAGGCGTCCGCACTGGGTGTGTCTGCGGCAGAGATCGAGAACACGCTCTACAACGCATACGGCGACAGGTGGGTTTCCACCATATACACGCCGACGAACCAGTTCCAGGTTATCATGGAGCTCAAGCCCGAGTACCAGGACGACAAGAACGCGCTTTCGAGGCTGTATGTGAAGTCGTCGAGCGGCAATCTCATACCGCTCGATACAGTCGCCAGATTCACGGAAAACCTCGGTCCCAAGACCATAAATCACTACGGCCAGTTCCCGGCTGTTACGATATCTTTCAACCTCACCACCGGCGTATCGCTCAGCGAGGCCGTCGGCAAAATAGACAGGCTCGTCGAAGAAACTCTGCCGGCTAACATGAGCACGAATTATCAGGGCGTGGCGCAGGAATTCCAGAGGTCACTGGCCGGTCTCGGGCTTCTTCTCGTGTTCTCGATACTCGTAATTTACATCATACTCGGAATCCTCTACGAGAGCTTCATTCATCCTATAACGATTCTCTCGGGTCTTCCCTCGGCGGGGTTCGGCGCTCTTATAGTTCTTCTCATTTTTGGTATAGAGCTCAACGTATATGCCTTCGTCGGCCTCATAATGCTCATAGGCATCGTGAAGAAAAACGCCATCATGCAGATAGACTTCGCGCTCGAAGCCCAGAGAAACGAGGGCAAGAGCCCTGTAGAAGCCATATACCAGGGATGCCTCGTCAGGTTCCGCCCAATCATGATGACTACGATGGCGGCCCTTCTCGGCGCGGTGCCGCTCGCGCTCGGCCACGGCGCGGGGGCGGAGTCTCGCCAACCGCTCGGCCTTACAGTCGTCGGAGGCCTGCTCTTCTCGCAGCTCATAACGCTTTACCTGACGCCCGTCTTTTACATATACATGGACAAGCTCCAGACTTATCTTCCGAGCCTATCGTTCCCGCGGTTCTGGAAGAAGGGGACTCAGGAAAATTACGCGGAGAGATAATTGCCGCTGCAATCGGTCGATTTTAACGGGATTGCCGTGGGTGCTTCGCACCCTCGCAATAACTGTAAAAAGGAATCACCCTCACCCCTGCCCCCGTTGTAGTTGTGGTCACTTTCGACCGGTACTGGATGGACTTCCGTGCAGTCAGCCGGGGGCGTCCGAATGCTCACTCGCTCGCATCCGTTCCCTCAAGGGAGAGGGGAGTGAGAAGCCCTATCGCATCACGCCCGGGCCGATCTCGTAAGCGACCCATTCATTTGAGTCCCTGACCTTCCGGATAAAGTCGAACCCGCTCAATCTCTCCTTTATCGCGCCGTCCCTGACGATTATGAACCTCGCGTTCTCTTTCTTTAAGCGGGCGAGTATTTCCTCGTCGCTCATTGAGAGAAAATCGGAAGGGGTGCCCGCGTATTCATCCGTGAGCGGCCTGTCGTACCGCACCAGATCGAAGCGCCGCACAGCCAGCATCACATAGAGGAAATCCCAGTAAGCGCGCTCGATGATTACTGTGCCGTCTTTGTCAGGCGGTTCGTTTTCCATGGCGTCCCTGACAAAGAGACCGACGTTCACCGCCTCACGCGCTCCCTTAGTTTCGTATTCCGGAAGCTTGAGGAAGCTCGCCCAGAGTAAAAAAACGACGAGCACCGCCGCCGCGCCGCGGAGGAGCCATGCGATCGGCTCGCGGACATTTCGGAAGAAGAGCGTGTAAATGCCGAGGGCGGAGTACGGCACGAAAAGCATGAAGAACGGAAGGGCGTAGCGCCCCGGCGCTGCCGACGCCGGGACTGAGTAGACGTTGTAGACCGAATAAACGGCCAAAGCGATGAGCCCGGCCGCGAGCGGAAAGAGCGCGGCTACCTTGCGTTGTCCTCTCAATGAGGCATATATTCCCACAGGAAAAAAGAGCCAGACGATCCAGCTCGCGGATCGGTATACGAGCCGGGGATAATATTCGAGCTTCTCCCAGAGCGTGACGTTGTAGTCGGCATAGTAGGGAAGGGTCCTCACGGCGTGGTCCCTGAACATGTATAGCCATTCACCCGTGGCGGAGTGCTCTACCGGGAGATAGAAGACGATGAAGAGATTACCAAGGAGAAGGAAACCCGCGATCTCGAAAACTGCTCTCCAGTTTTTCTTTCTGAGAAATCCGACAGCGAAGCCCGCTACGAAAAGGTTCGCGGCGTTTACGAGAATCCAGCCCTGGCTGTGAAATCCCGTGGAAAGGAAAAAGAGAATCCCTCCCGCGATCAGAAAAACGCTACGCCTTTCCTCTATCCACTTCGTAACGTAATAAAGCCCCGCGGCGAACGGCGCAAGATAGTAGATGTCGAGCATCGGCGTTCCGCTCAGCCAGACGAACCAGGGATTGAAAATGAGGAGGAGGCCGGCTATGAGCGTTACGACGAGAGATTTGAAAAGGTAGTGAACGAGCTTCAGAAAATAAACGAGAAGGACGCAGGAAAAAATGAATACCGTGATGCGCGGCGTCCATATGACGTCGTCCCATATCATGAGCGCGAGCCCGTTGACGTAAGACTCGAAAGGCAGCCATGCGTACATGTAGATACCGAGCGGTATCTCGCCGTCGAGCGCCCACCTTGCCGCAGTTATCCCACGTGAATATTCATCTGCAGAGAGGCTCAGAAAACCGAGACCATACAGATAAATTGCGAGCGCGAGTTTTATGCAGAGCAGTATTATTACTGTGAGACTGAATCTGTAAAAATGCGGCGAGTGCGTCACTTCGGCTTCCGTTTCAGGTTGACATATTATAACGAATATCCTAAACTTTAGTTCAACCAATGCGAAGTAATTATTTAAATGATAGCGAGTTATGAAAGACTCTGACCCTCATTTGTGCGACCGAACACAGAATTCCGTCAGTAAATCTCCTGAAAAAATTGTTATAACTCCGGAATACTCAATCGAATATACTTATCTCCGGAATTTGATCCGAAATGATAAATGAGCTTGACGCTCTCCGTCTCATCGGCGAGCGTTTCTCTAACAGCGGAAAAGGCGTTGAGGTCGGGATTGGCGACGACGCTGCCGCGCTTCGCACGGAGCCGGGAAAGCTGCTACTCGTGACGACCGACTGCCAGGTAGAGGACGTTCATTTTATAAAATCCATCATATCTCCCGCCGGCCTCGCGCGTAAGTCGGTCGCCGTATCCGTCAGCGACATCGGCGCCATGGGCGGCGTTCCGAAATATATACTCGCGTCGCTCGGCTATACGAAGCGCGAGGACGATCGCTTTCTCGAAGAACTGATGCGGGGCTTCGAATCCGCCGAGGAGGAATTCGGCGTGAAGCTCACAGGGGGCAACCTGAGCTCGTCGGAAAGGATTTTTCTCGATATAACCGTGCTCGGATTCGTAGAACCCGAATGCGTCGTCACGCGGAGCGGCGCTTCGCCCGGGGACGTCATATACGTGAGCGGTGCTCTCGGGGATTCCGCGCTCGGCCTCATGATACTGAAAAAGGGCGGGAAGGAAGGGCAGGGCAGGCGGCTCGTGGAAAGACATCTCCGTCCGAATCCGCGTCTCGCGCTCGGCAAGGCGCTTGCGGACGAAAAGCTCGCAACGGCCATGATAGATGTGAGCGACGGGCTTGCGCTCGACCTCAAACGAATAACCGTGACCCACGGCGTCGGCGCGAGAGTTAACGTCGAGCGCATTCCTCTCTCCGGCGATTACCGCGCCATTGCCGGGGAGTATACAGACGATTTTTATGGTCCAGCGCTCTCGGGCGGCGAAGATTACGAGCTTCTTTTCACATCGCCCCCCGACAGGCGCGATGAAATAATGAGATTATCCGACAGGCTTAAAATCGACATCACCGAGATCGGGGACGTTTCGCCGGGGGCGGTGCTCACGGTAACCGACTCCAGCGGTAACGAGATCGCTTTGAGAGAAGGAGGTTTTGTTCATTCCGGTAGCTAAATGGACGAAGCTGCGCTTACATCTCATCTTCTTCTCATAGTGCTCCTCCTCATAATTTCGGGCTTCTTCAGCACGTCAGAAGGCGCCCTCTTCTCGCTGGGACGGCACCAGCTCGAAAGTCTCAGGAAAGAGGGAAAGAGAAGCTCGAAGTATATCGAGAGGCTCCTGCAAGAGCCGTATAAACTCATCGTCACAATACTCTTCGCGGACGAGGTGGTGAACGTAGCCTATGCGAGCGTCATAGGAATCACGGTGAGCAGACTTCTGGGAGGTCTCTCGGACCATACGGTGATGCTTCTTTCCATCGCCATAGCGTCGCCGAGCCTTCTTCTTCTCGGTGAAATAGGTCCCAAAACACTCGGCGTAAAATATCCCCGCGTCATATCGAGGCTGGTCGCGTATCCCCTTCACTTCTTCTATAATGTAATCGCGCCGGTAAGGTGGGTGCTGATGATGCTTTCCATGGGATTCACGAGACTCCTGGGCGGCAATATGGAGTACGAGCAGGATAACGGCTTCACGACGGACGAAGTCAAGGCGCTCGTGGACATAGGGAGCGAGGAGGGTGTCATAACCGACGAGGAGATGAAGCTCGTGGCGAGCCTGTTCAAGCTCGAGGATGTCCCCGCGTACAAACTTATGACGCCGAGCGTCGACTGCTTCGTTCTACCGCTCAATACAGGGTGGAAGGAAGCAATATACGAGATCAAGAAAAGGGGTTATTCGAGGATCCCGGTTTACGACGGGGACAAGGACAATATAGTCGGCGTTCTCTACTCGAAAGACATGCTCACATCCGGGCTCTCGGGCGCCGGAAATCCGGGAAGCCTTTTGAGGCCTCCTTATTTCATACCCAGGACGAAGATGGCGTTCGATCTGCTTACGGAGTTTCAGCACAACAGGAATCATATTGCGATTGTCGTCGACGAGTACGGGCGGTTCGACGGTCTGGTTACGCTCGAAGACATACTCGAAGAGCTTTTCGGGGAGATAGAAGACGAAAGGAGAGTTCTGAAGAAACCCGCGGTCAGGTGCGAGAGGGATACGTTCGTTATTCCGGGCACGATGAAGATAGAGGAGTTTAACGATACTTACCTCTTTATGGTGCTGAGATTCGGCGGCCTCGACAGCCTGGGCGAAGATCTCGAACAGTCGGTCCTTGCGCTCGAAGAAGATCATGAAACAGTCGCCGGGTTCATATTCGATATGTTCGGAAGATTTCCGAAGGAAGGTGAGAACGTCTCCCACGGGGCTATTACATTTCAGGTGAGCAAGATTTCGGGAAAACGCATAACGGAAATAAGAGTGCAGAGGCGGGGCGAGGAGGTGGCGGATGTCGCTTGAAATCGTCATAGCTATCGTGGCCGTATCGCTTCTCGTTCAGGGCTTCTTCGCCGGGGCCGAAATAGCTCTTATATCGTGCGACAAGATAAAGCTGAAGACGCTGGCGGACGGCGGCTCACAGAGCGCTAAGCTCGTTATGAACGCCTTCTCCGAGATTGAGCGGTTCGTGAGCACCACGCTCGTCGGGATAAACCTCGCGCTCATAACCAGCACCGTGGTAATGACGCTTTATATAGAAAAGGAATACGGCCGGGGGTCCGAATTCTACGCCGTCCTGATTCTCGCCCCGCTCATAGTCATATTCGGGCAGATTGTTCCGAAGGCTGTCTTCCAGAGAAAGAGAGACACGGCGATCCTGTGGGCGATATATCCCCTTCTCGTCACATCGTGGATACTCTCGCCGGTTCTGATCGTCGTTAACATTTTCACGAAGAAGATCCTCACGCTTATCGGAAACACGAAGAGCGTATTCGTCACCCGCGAGGAGCTTATCGGCGTGATAGAGGGCGACACGACCGTTCCCAAGGTCGATTACAAGGACAGGATCATAAAGAGGATATTCAGGTTCTCGGAGACGACTGTAGCCGAGATAATGATCCCGCTCATTAATGTGACCTCCCTCAGCGAGGAGGCCACCGTGCGCGATGCAATACGCACGATAAACGAAACAGGCCACACGCGTATACCGATTTATTCGTCGAGGACGGATAATATCACCGGCATGCTGCACTCTTTTTACCTACTCGGCGAGAACCCCGATGAGAAGGTGAAGAGCTTCGCCCGAACGCCGTACTATGTCCCCGAAGCCAAATACGTCGACGAGCTTCTGGACGAAATGAAGGAGGGGATCGCGGGTCTCGCGGTCGTAATAGACGAGTACGGAAGCGCTGCCGGAATCATCGCGCTCGAGGACATCCTGGAAGAGGTCGTGGGCGAGATAGAAGACGAATACGACAAGGGGGCCAGGCTCTGGAGGAAGACGGGGGAGAACGAGTACCTCGTAAATCCGAAGATA
Source organism: Candidatus Dadabacteria bacterium (assembly GCA_020054175.1). Taxonomy (GTDB): domain Bacteria; phylum Desulfobacterota_D; class UBA1144; order Nemesobacterales; family UBA2774; genus JADLGH01. The sequence goes on along the minus strand of JAGVLR010000217.1, from coordinate 1,072 downwards.
GAGATAGACGTGATAAACGACGAGCTGGCGCTCGGTATACCCGAGAGCGACGATTACGAAACCCTGGGCGGATTTTTGCTGACCCAGTCCGGAGCGATTCCAACGCCCGGGGAGAAGATAAAGCACAACGGATGGCAGTATACGATTACCAGGGCGACCACGCGTTCCATAGATGAAGTAAGGGTCGCACAGAAAAAGAAGAAGTGATTTTCCCGCCGATCTTAAAGATCTTTTACCTGCTGTAAAAGCTCATCTTCGAGGCTCCGCATGAGCTCCTTTTCCTTCTTCTTTTTGTGGTCGTGCCCCAGGAGATGTAGGATGCCGTGGACGATGAGCTTCTTTATTTCCTCGTGAAATGTGTTGCCGTACCTGACGGCGTGCCTTCTCGTCGTATCCACGGAGATCACTATATCGCCCAGAAGCGGTACAGGTCCCTCGGCATCCTGCGGGAAGGAGAGGACATCCGTCGCGCGGTCGATACCCCTCCACGAACGGTTCAGCTCGCGCATCCCGGCGTCGCCTATAGACGTGATAGACAGCTCGGAGCTTTTGTCGACCTCGAGCTTCCTTAGCACAGCGCCCGCGATCTTTCTGAGGAGCGCCTTGTAGCGCGCGTCGAGCTCGCCGGTCTCGTCGGTAAGAGCGATTTTCATGGGGCTATATTTTACTCGGAGCGGCCTTCAGGCGAAACTACCCCGCCGTTTTCGCTGTGCAGGAGGCATTGGACACTCACTTAATTTCTGATATGATTCTTAGCAATTATGCCCAAAAGAAAAGCCAAGACGGAAAGAGCCACCTCGGAAGTGAAGGTCGAAGTCGAAATTAACCTCGACGGAGAAGGGAATTTCGACATAGACACCGGCATACCCTTCTTCGACCACATGCTCGCCCAGTTTGCGAAGCACGGATACTTCGACCTCACGATTAAAGCTGCCGGGGACCTCGAAGTCGATTTTCACCACACTGTCGAGGACGTCGGCCTTGCCCTCGGGGACGCTTTCCTTAAGGCGCTCGGGGACAAGAAGTCTATAACGAGGTTCGGCGAGGCTTTCGTTCCTTTCGACGAAACGCT
>JAGVLR010000124.1 GCA_020054175.1 Candidatus Dadabacteria bacterium | reverse complement strand
TGATGCGTGATATCGTGGACCCACTGGTCGTACTGGGTCTGCGTTGGCAGCTCGCCGTTCAGGAGTAAGTAGGCGACTTCAAGATAGTTGCTCTTTTCAGCCAGGACTTCTATCGGGTAGCCCCTGTAGATGAGCTCGCCCTTGTCGCCGTCGATGTAAGTAACGCGGCTTATACAGGCGGCTGTGTTACCGAACGCTGGATCGTAGCTCATCATCCCGAAATCGTTGGGATTGACCCTTATCTGGTTGAGGTCGCTCGCGCGAATCGTGTCGTGTGTGATCGGGATCTCGTACGTTTTACCAGTCCGGTTATCGGTTATGGTTAAAGTATCTTTCTGTGCCACTGTAAATCCTCCTGTTAGCTGTTTTCCTTTTTGTTATTCAAGTTGTTTTAAAGCTAAAAAACGGAGTACAATCCGGAACGGACGGCGGTTCGGACAAGTAAACTTACCTTAACTCCCGAGATTTTCAATATTCCCCGAAATTTAGACAAGGGGCTATATAAACAGTCCTGTGCGCCGGTTAAATGCCGTTACCGAACGGTTTCCAGTGACAGGCCGGGAGCTGCTTTCCCGCCCTGCCTTACCCTGATCAATACGCCAGCGAAATAGGCACGGGCGATATGCACCCGACGAATATTAGAAGCGACAGGAGCCCGAGCGCCATCCTGCCCGCTCCGAGGCCGCCGTCTTCGTAGTACGTCGGCGGGTGACGCGTGCCCATGAGCGTGAGCAGCGCCGCCCAGAGAACCCACCCCGGCCAGCCTCCGAAGACGGGCACATGGGCGAGGTACGGCGCGGCCGCTGCGCCTCCGTATTTCTCGGCGAGAGCCAGGAGCGGGGCCGTCCCCACGCCGAACACGAACAGGACGGCTATCATGAGCACCGAGATTACCTTGTGAAAACCCCTGGAAAAGAGGGCGTATATGATGTGACCGCCGTCGAGCTGCCCGCTTGGGATCAGGTTGAGCGCGGTTACGAAGAGCCCTACCCATCCGGCGAAGGCCAGCGGATGAAGGAATATGTTCTGACCTTCGGGCACGGGGCCGAGAATGGTTTCGGCTACGAATCCGAATATCAGCGGGATGCCGAGCATATAACCGCCGTTCCCGTTGAAACTCTCCGGGTTGACGAAAGTCGAGAGAGCTATGCCCACAATCATTATGGGTATCGTAGCGATAATCCCCGCGAGAGGGCCGGCGATGCCTATGTCGAAGAGCGCCTTCTTGGAATATATTGGTGATTTTATCTTTATAAAAGCGCCGAATGTGCCTATGGGAGAGATGATGGGCGGGGCCGGGATGAAATAAGGCGGCGTGATGTCTATGCCGTATTTCCTTCCGTAAAAGTAGTGACCCATTTCGTGGGAGCCAAGTATGAAGAGAAGCGCTCCCGAAAACAGGGCGGCATTGAGATAGCTCCCCCACATGGCGAGCCCGGTCAGGAACGTCGTCAGGACCGTCAACAAAAAGAGAATTACATGTATTTTCCTGGGTCTCATGGACAGGGAGTAAAAGTTACACTAGCGCCGTGAAATTAAAAGCGGCGGCGCGTAAGGGCTATTCGATTTCTATCAGGGCTGGGTGTATGGATTCGAGCGCTTCGATAAGGTAACGCTCGATTTCGCTGTTCTTCTTGAGATTGAGTATGTCTCTTCTTACGGTGCTCAGCATGTACTTGTCCACCTTGCTGCAGAGGAACCTTACATAGGGGAGGTTCGAGGGCGAAACGCTGAGCTGCTTGAAGCCGAGCGCTATGAGGCCCAGCGCTCCGGACGGTGTGCCCGCCAGCTCGCCGCAGACGGAAACGTCCATGCCGGAGTTCCGCGTTTTATAGTATATGTCGTCGAGGACCCTCAGCACTGCAGGATGAAACCCGGAGTAGAGGTGTCCGACGACGTTCGAGTTCCTGTCGACTGCCAATATATATTGTATGAGGTCGTTCGTGCCGACGGAGACGAAATCTATCATGCTCTTGTAATCGTCGAGCTGGTAGAGTATCGCCGGGACCTCCAGCATTATCCCGAGCGGCGGAATGTCGGACGTCTGAACGCCTGTCTCGTTTACGAGGTCGTCTATTATGTCTCTCGCCGTTTCGACCTCCCAGAGGTTCGTTATCATGGGGAGGAGTATCCTGAACCTCGAGCCCTTTTTCGCGGCGAGGAGAATGGCCCTGAGCTGATCCTTGAAGAGCTCGAGATATTCCATCGAGAACCTTATCGCCCGGAGGCCGAGGAGCGGGTTGTCCTCCCTCGGGAATTCGAAATATGGAAGGAGCTTGTCGGCCCCGATGTCGAGGGTTCTGATTGTGACGTAGCCCTCGAAGGAGTCGGCTATGTCCTTGTATATGCGCGCCTGCTGACGGACGCCCGGCCACTTGGCATACTGGCTGAAGGCGAATTCCGTCCTGAAGAGGCCGACGTCCTTTATGCCGTACTGCTTTGCGAGCTGAACGTCTATCGGGAAGCCGATGTTGACCGAGATCTTTATACCGAGGCCCGGGTCCCTGGAGGCGTCCATGGCGGCCTGCTCGATTTCCTCTTTCACCTTCACGAGGCGGGAGTATGTGTTCTGATATTCGGCGATGAGGCTTTCGTCGGGGTTCGAGAATATGAAGCCCGTTTTGCCGTCCACGATCGCCTTTTCTCCGGGGCGGAGAAGCCTGCTTATGTTGTCTATTCCGACCACGGCGGGGATACCGAGAGACTTCGCAATTATTATCGCGTGAGACGTCTCGCCGCCCTTTTCTATGACGACGGCGGATACTTTGTTCTTCAGCAGCATGGATATAAATGAAGGGCCGATCTCGTAGGCGACGAGTATGGAGCCGTCTTTCGGCTCTGCCGCTGCTTTAGCGCCGGTGTTGTGGTTTATGAGCTCGTGCAGGAGACGCTCGCCGATATCGCGGAAGTCTTGTGCCTTCTCTCGAAGATACTTATCGCTCATTGCCTCGAACTGCTGGGCTATAGCCTCTATGCCTTCGATGACTGCGAGCTCTGCCGCCATGTTGCCGCTATCGAGCTTGCCCATGACGGCTTTTCTCAGAGTCGAGCCGCGAAGTATGAGGAAGTGCGCGCGGAATATGTCTATCTCCTCGGGCGAGAGAACGGACTTAGAGTCGAGAGTTTCTATGAGGCTTTTGAGGTCGAGCTCGACTTCCTGAAACGCATGCTCGAGCCTCTTTCGCTCGACGGCGGGCGTAGAGGTGGTGAGCTTCTCGGTATTCACCTGCTGGAAGAGACCATGGAATATGAAGACGTTGCCTATGGCGACGCCGTTCGAAACACCCTTACCCTGATATGTTCTCGTCTCATGCTTTATGATCGAAGGTGTCTTTAGCCGTTCCAGCCTGTCGGCGACTTCGAGCAGCCCCGCGAGCCTAGACGCGATTATCTGGAAGAGTGTCTCCTCAGCCGGATTAATCAGGCGCTTTTCTTTCGTCTGGCCGACGAGAACGCCGATGCAGCGGTTCTGAAGGAGTATCGGGACGCCGATATAGCTTTCGTACTCTTCCTCACCTATCTCGGGGAAGTACCTGTAGCGCGGGTGCTCGGAGGCGGGCATGACGGTTATCGGACGCGAGGTCTCGAAGACGAGGCCCGTCAGACCTTCTTCCGGGCTCAGGGTTATCGGATGACGGAGCGGGTCGACGTTGAGCCCCTTCGTCGATCTTAATGTGAGCACCTTTCTTTCAGGGTCCCATAGATAAACGGAGACGACGTCGAGCCGGAGCGAGACGGCTATCTTGTTGACGACTTTTTTAAGGATGATATTGAGCCCCGTAGAGGTGTTTACGAGGTCGCTTATTTCCTGAACGATTTTAAGATGGAAATCCGCCCTGTCTATAGTCTTTTTAGCGGATGTGCCTGGCCGGGTTTTGGCGTGCATACTTTCTTTACCGGTATTTCGTAGCGCTACATTCCGGGATTCCCGGTACTTCTCTTTGCCTTTTGTCTACGAACGCGCCGCCTCAGGAGAGGGCCACCAGGGGCTGCCTTCGGGCGCGCATTATGCCCGGAAAAACCGGGCTTATATGGTATAAACAGCCGCAGAGGATGCGGCATGGCCGACGTACACCCGCCTGCCTGGAATTTTTGGTATATTTATTTCATCTAAATTATAATACTCAGTAAAAAGAACTATGCACAACTAGTCAACGAAATTTTCAGAATCCCGTGGCCCCGCGGGTATTTCCGTTTCCAGGCTGAAGCTCTTTTTATGAGGACCGGAAGGAAGAAAACTACATAATCTAACGGAGCAGTGAAGATGAACGATACGATAAGGGTCGCAATAATCGGCTCAGGACCGGCGGGTTTCTACGCGGCCGAGCATTTGCTTAAACGAACGGAGCACGACTTCGAGATAGACATATTCGACAGGCTGCCTACGCCGCACGGATTGGTAAGATCGGGAGTTGCGCCCGACCATCAGAAAATAAAATCGGTGACGAAGGTCTACGATAAGATAGCCACTAATCCGAAGGTGAGGTTCTACGGGAACGTCGAGTTCGGTAAACACCTTGGGCTTCCGGATTTGAAACGCTTTTACCACATTGTAATATTCGCCACGGGTGCGCAGACCGATAGAAAGCTCGGTATCCCCGGCGAGGATTTGAAGGGGAGCCACACGGCGACCGAGTTCGTCGCCTGGTATAACGGCCACCTCGATTACAGGAACCTCGATTTCGACCTTTCCGTTAAAAGGGCCGTCGTAATAGGCGTTGGGAACGTGGCCATAGACGTCGCCCGCATACTGTGCCGGACGGAAGAAGAGCTGAAAGAGACGGATATCGCCGACTATGCCCTCTCCGCTCTTAACGAAAGCGAAATCAGGGAAGTTTATCTCCTGGGAAGGCGAGGCCCGATGCAGGCCGCATTTACGAACCCCGAGGTGAGAGAGCTCGGGAAGATGATGGACGCGCATGCCGTGACGCTTCCGCACGAGGTCGAGCTCGACGATGATACGCGCGCGGAGCTTGAAACGTCGAAGGATCAGTCCACCATAAACAAAATTGAAATACTGAAATCGTTCTGCGATCCGGCGGGACACGTGAAGCAGAGGCAGCTTCACATAAGGTTCCTCGTCTCGCCCGTCGAGATACTAGGCGACGAGAACGGCAGGGTCAGGGGTGTGAAGCTGGTTAAGAACGAGCTATACAGGGACGATAAGGGGGAGATACGCTCCCGCGCGACTGAAGAATACGAGGAGCTCGAAGCCGGGATAGTATTCCGCTCGATAGGTTATCACGGCGTGCCGCTTCCGGAGGTGCCGTTTCACGAGAAGTGGGGCGTTATACATAACGAAAAGGGACGCGTGACAGACCCCGGAACGGGCGAGCACCTGGACGGACTCTACGCTACGGGGTGGATAAAGCGCGGGCCTTCGGGCGTCATCGGGACGAACAAGCAGGACTCGGGCGAGACTGTCCAATGCATCGTCGAGGACATAAAATCCGGTAAGCTGCCTCAGCCAGAAAATCCTGACAGGGGCAGCCTCGAAGCGTTTATAAAGGAATGTCAGCCCGATCACGTAACTTATCAGGACTGGCTCAGGCTTGATGTCCTCGAAATAGAGCGCGGTAAGGCGGCAGGAAGGCCGAGACTCAAATATACGAGCCTTGAAGAAATACTTGAAGCCCTGAAAAACCAGCCTTAAGTGGTATGGAGCAGAAGGCCTTCAAGATGTAAATTGCTTTAAATATGCAATGCAATCCACTGACATAATATGATTAATAATACTTTATTAGTCACTTTAAGTATTTTGGTGGCCTATTGACATAACTCGAAATTGTAGAGCCAGCCGCATAGTACCGGTGAGCGTCGATCTAATTATGAGCTGGCTGTTT
>JAGVLR010000201.1 GCA_020054175.1 Candidatus Dadabacteria bacterium | reverse complement strand
GTGACGTCCATCTCGCGGAGTGCGGCGACGGGCTTCGGGCCTCGTGCGACTACGGTTGTCTTTTTGAGCGCGTCTATGAATTCTTCGCGTGGAAACTTAGTCGTAACCGCTTCGGTGAGCGCCCTCGTGCCGACGCCAGTCATCAGTATTACGATGTCGTACTTCCCGTCGATGAGCCTCCGCGCGAATTTCAGCGCCTCGCCGGATTTGTCGAGCGGGACTTCCCTCATCGACGGAGCGATGCGCGGGACGCCGCCGTGGTAGAGAATGAGCTTCTCTATTTCCTTCGCGCGCCGGCTCTCAAACGCCGTGACCCTAAGGCCGTTGAATGTAAAATTGCTGGTCATTTTAGCTGGTTATAATTATATAGTTGAGTTTATCACAACAGGGTAACGGGTCAATCGCCCCGCGCGACGGTAGGACTATCCAGATGGCTGCCACCTTGATATCGAACGCGTCATTTCTTATAATCCACCTGTGATATAGTCTCCCCGGAGAGAATAATGACGAAAAAGGTCGAATTCTATTACGATTTCAGCAGCCCTTATACCTATATAGCCTCGACCAGGATCGAAGAGGTTTGCGAAGACAACGGGGCCGAGCTGGAGTGGAAGCCGTTTCTTCTCGGCGGGATTTTCAACGAGACCGGCGTCAAGCCCGCAGTCCAGATCGAGAACAAGATCGCTTACATTAAAAAGGACCTCGGCGATACGGCCCGCTACTATCGGGTCGAGTTCAAGTTCCCTGAAATCTTTCCGTTAATGAGCGTTAAGGCTATGCGCGGTGCGTTCGCGGCCGCGGAGAAAGGGCTCCTCGTTCCTTATAATCACCACCTGTTCAGGCTCTACTGGACCGAGGGAAAGGACCTCAACCAGGACGAAGTCCTGAGGGCCGCGGTTGGCGAGGTGGGCATCGATCCGGAATGGTTCATGGCCCGGATCGTCGAGCAGGACATAAAAGACAGGTTGAAGAACGAGACCTCGGGAGCGGCGGCACGCGGCGCTTTCGGAGCACCGACGATATTCGTCGGCGACAAGATGTTCTGGGGAAACGACAGGCTCGATTACCTCGACAGGCACCTAAAAGGCGAGCTTTAGAACCCTTGGCGGCTCGCTCGGATAAGAGCGTCTGTGTGGGCCTTTTCTGTTTTAATTTGGGTTATTTCGTGTAAATTGTTTCCAGCAAAATTTCGGGAGAATTCTTTCCATGGGCGAGGCCTTTCGTTATAAAGACGGCGAATTTTACGCCGAGGAAGTTGCGCTGTCGAAAATCGCGGAATCCGTCGGCACACCGTGTTACGTGTACAGCTACGCGGCTTTGAAGGACGCGTTCACTGGCTACAGGGACGCATTTTCAGACGTTGCCACGCTGATCTGCTATTCCGTAAAAGCCAATTCGAACCTCTCCGTTTTGAAGTCTTTCGCCGATCTCGGCTCGGGCTTCGACATCGTATCACTCGGTGAGCTTATACGTGTGAAGAGGGCGGGGGGAGACCCGTGGAAGGTCGTTTTCTCCGGCGTCGGGAAGACGGCCGAGGAGATGAAGGCCGCGCTCGAAGCGGGGATACTCTTCTTCAACGTCGAGTCGGTCGAAGAGCTCGGGCTCCTTAACGAGGTCGCAGTCGGGCTCGGAAAGAAGGCGCCGGTAGCGCTCCGCGTCAACCCGGACATCGATCCGAAAACCCACCCCTACATTTCGACCGGATTCAAGAAGAGCAAGTTCGGAATCGAAATAGGCAAGGCTGCCGAGGTGTACAGAGAGGCGAGCGGCATGAAGGGTATAGAAGTCGTCGCGATCGACGCGCACATAGGCTCGCAGATATTCGACCTGACCCCGTTTACGGATTCCCTCAAGAAGCTTATCGCGCTCGCCGACGACCTTTCGGCCTCGGGCATAAAAATCGAATACATAGACATCGGCGGCGGCCTCGGAATCAGCTACACGAAAGACGAGAAGCCTCCCAAGCCCGCTGAATACGCCGCCGTTATCAAATCGGTCCTTGCCGGTAAGCCATACAAGCTCGTTCTCGAGCCTGGCAGGTCGCTCATTGGAAACGCAGGTCTCCTTCTCACTAAAGTTATCTACCTCAAGGACGGAACTGCGAAGAAATTCGTTATTGTGGACGCCGCTATGAACGACCTCATACGTCCGGCCTTTTACGATTCGTATCACGAAATCCTGACAGTACGGGAATCCGGAGAGCCCGAGGGAACCGTGGACGTGGTCGGGCCAATTTGTGAATCCGGCGACTTTCTCGCAAAGGACAGGCCTTTTCCCGCAGTCGATAGCGGGGACCTTCTCGCAGTCCTCAGCGCAGGGGCTTACGGATTCGTAATGTCTTCCAATTACAACACGCGCCCGCGCGCACCGGAAGTGCTCGTGAACGGCAGCTCGTTCGCTGTCGCTAGAAAACGCGAAACATACGACGACCTGCTCAAAGCGGAAACCGACTAGAGCTCCGGTTGATTTCGCGCCCGGTTTTCCTAATAGGTATGTGAATGATTTTCGGCTTACGTGAGCCGGGAAACGCCCGCTGAATAACGGGCGTTCTTAGGATGCTACTCTTCTTTTACGGTGTTGTATCCGCACACTGCTGAAATGCGGGTTATCGGTTTGCTGAATATCCTGCTTTGCTCAGGAAATAGCCCCGGGTGATTCGATCAGCTTTTCCGCTTCTTCAATTACTTCCCCAAGCCTTTCTTTAAAAAGACTGATTCCACCGAGAGGAATTACTATGCACGACCTGCCGCCGCTGAGCTCAGTTATTCTGAGATATTTACCTTTATGATTTTCCTTTACGTCGAAAAAAAATCTCTTCGATTCGATGTCGACGTGCTTGCTTGCGTGCTCTTTCTCCAGTTTATCGAGTCTTTCAAGTCTCTCCATTTCCAGCTACCTCCGCCTCTTTCCACTTGTGTGGTTGAATTGTATTTTGGATTGTTTGGGTACGAAATAATAACCCTTTGATTTCTAAAAATCAAGAAAGACATCAAAATGAATTGTGTATAATTTTGTCAGTCCGATTAACGCTCGCGGAGGTATGGAGATGGAAAAGAAAATCAAGTTCGGCATCACCGCTCCGGTTCCCGGAGAGTCTGTCGAGGGGCTTATAAAATTCACCGCGGATGCTGAAAACGCGGGTTTCGACACCGTGTGGTTTCCCGATCACGTCGTCTTCATGGCCAAAAGACTCACTCCTGAAGTATGGTCGGTAATAACTGCGGCGTCCATGAAAACGAACAGCATCGTCATGGGCGCCGTTGGCGATTCTCACCGCATGCACCCCGCTGTTTTCGCG